>JALERW010000031.1 GCA_022763925.1 Lachnospiraceae bacterium | reverse complement strand
ATAATGACACTTACTTTTTCTTGCCCGGGCACCTCCAGTGTCTGCTCGGCACATATAAGAGGATATCTTCCTTTCCAATGGCATAATACTTTCGGAATATGCCCTACGGTTCTACGATCCCAATCGCATCTGTGCAACTGTCTGTAAATCCATGCCCGGAGGTTCTCCTCACCCTCAATATTACTTTTCTCTCCTGAATGTTCCAGCAACCTGCCCCAAAAAATTCCGCGATACGCGGTAAGATTTCCGGTATAAAAAAATTCTTCAAAAGTATCCGGTGACCAATCCGGCTTAAAAAAGGGATCACATCTTCTTCCGTTCTCTTCCATTCGGTCCTCATCACTGTAAACCATGTCATAATGCCTCTTCTGAAGCATTTCAGCCATCATACTCAGTGCATTTGGTGAAAGATACTCTTTTTCCCCATCCAGCATCAGAAGATAGTCCTCCGGGAAAGCCCGGGCAACCTCTATTTGCTTCGCCACCAACTCTTCGTTGGTTCCGGAAAAATATATATGGAACCTTTTATACGTCTGACAAGATAGCGATTTCAGACAGCCGGAAGCTGTCTTTTTATCCGTCGCATACAAAAAAATGTGAAAATGAACCAGCGACTTTTCTGAATTCTTTTTATATATGTCCTGCTCGTTCAGATAGATCCACTTCTGATAACCACTGAAAAGGATCGGAACATTACACATATACCTCCATGTTTTCCATCCGTATTTCCTTTTAAGTGCATGCAGTTCCTCCGTATCTGTCCGGTTTTTCCAGTCCTGCCACCATTTAATTCTCTTATTCCTGATGTTCAAACTATTTCTCCTCATTTTAACGTTCAGGTCTGATTCCGACTGGCGCCTTAGCTGTCTTCTCCTTAACTGCGCAGAAAAGTCTTTCTGATCCCATTGTACATTCGATACAGTGGATTTTTGTGATACTTATCCACTAACTGCTCCAGGCTCTCAATATACTCGTCCTTCGATGCCGCTACCTCATTTAAAAAAGCGATGGAGGCATCCCTTTGTTCCAGCTCCTGAGACAACGTATCATAATTCCGAAAAGGAATAATTTTTTTCTCATACTTTTTTAAAGAGTAGTATTTCAGTCCTTCTCCCCGTACATATTCCTGAAAACTCTGTTCCATCCGGTCAAAGATATCTATCTTGTCTGCAGGGATTCCAACCTTCTCCAGATAAGCTATCCTGGAATACCATTTTGAAAAATACAGATTATGACGGTCATAAAAGTATACAGCCGTACGAAATCTAAGGAAAGAGACCGGAACAGGGAATTCCAGAACCCACTCATAATCCAGCAGAATCCATTGCGTTTTCCTCCGCATAATATTATCAAACACCAGATCCACATCTGCAACACAGGTCGCCGTCTCGCCTACAAAGCACTCTGTCCTTCCAAATATGGATTCGTATTCGGGAGTCATATAAAAACCGGTCAGCACATCCGGCTGATATTCATAAATGCGGTCCAAGCTGCAGGAAATCTGATAAATTAACATATCGACATCATCAAACTGATTCTGCAATTCCTCTTCCAAAGTCTTTCCCGGAATAAACTCATAACGGACCATCTCTCCAACGAGCTCTGGTTCTGCTGCTGTTACATGCTTATGCGCTCTTTTCAGCAGTTCACAATTCTTTCCCATACCTTGAATATGAGAAAGCGCTTCTTTACAGCACGGAGACTTTTCCACAATCCGCTCCCCCTGCTCCTCATAAATCGTCGTGCTGATCTGAAACTCCGGTTTACGTAAATTGTTGTATTTTACAAACATTACATTTTTCATTCCCGGTTCTCCTTCTTCGCAAAAATGAGAAAAGAATTAGAAAAATATCCAAACATATCATCACGGCATAAACTGTCGTATACCGCTTCCTCCCTAAAAAGCTGCAGTCTGTTCTGATCATAAGTCACAGTAATATTTCTCAGATCCCCTGCTTTCGGCATATAATTTTCTGAATATATTGTCTGAGGCATTTTATAATCCTGCTGAGGATAATAGAATTTCAATTTCCCATAGCCAGTTTTCTGCAGCATCCTCTGAAGCTCCGCTTTTGAAAACGTACAAACCCCTTTGGTATTTCCGTAATCCTCTATCCCTTCAAAATAGCGTCCCGTATGATCTTCCTTTGCGCCAGCCCAATATTTCATTCCATACTTATTTTCTATTGCCAGAATCAGTTGCCCTTCCGGTTTTAAATATTTCCTTACCATGCACAGCATGTCCAGATAAGGGGTAACCGACTGAATAAAGCTTCCGCAATATTCCAGTACTCCGATCAGGGTAATATAATCATATTCCTGTTCCGGTCTGAAATCTTCAAAATTACCAATATAAATGCAAAGATTCTCCATAGCTCTATTCTTTACGGAATTAATTCTAGCCCTTCGTTCAGACAGTTCAATGGCATCCACCCAACCTGCCTTTTTGCACAGAATTCCCGTAATCGCTCCGCAGCCGGCTCCAATTTCCAGAATCCTGTCCGTTTTCCGAAAGGGATACCATGCAAGCAAATTTTCCCTGATGGGTGATAAATGATAAAGTGCTGCCCAATCCTGTTTTTGTTCCAATATTTCTGTTTCCGTCATTCCTGATTCCAGCATGTTCAAAAGTTCCTCTTCTATATTTCCATCAGAATAAGTGTCTTTGGAACGATCATAAAACAAA
>JALERW010000021.1 GCA_022763925.1 Lachnospiraceae bacterium | reverse complement strand
GGAGGAACCATACCGCCGATCATAACGGCCGCCATGATGTCGTAATTGCCTGCTGCGATGGAGGCAGTTCCAAAAACGTACGCTGCTTTGTTGAAGGGACCGCCCATATCGATGGACATCATGCCTGCGACGATAATTCCCAGTAAAATTTTGCTGGAACCGCTCATGTTGGTCAGTGCAGTATTCAGCGCCGTGTTCAGAGCGCCGATCGGAGGCTCAACAACGAACGTCATAATCAATCCGATAAACATAATACCAAACAGCGGATAGAGGAGTACCGGGGCAATTTTCTCCAGAGCATCCGGGAGCTTGTCAAATACTTTTCTTAACAATAAGATCAGATAACCTGCGATGAAACCGGCTGCCAGAGCTCCGAGGAAACCGGATTTTCCATTGGCTGCGATCATACCGCCCACAAAGCCGACGGCCAGTGCCGGTCTGTCTCCGATACTCATGGCGATGAAGCCGGCCAGGATCGGGAGCATAAATCCGAAGGCAACGCCGCCGATATTCTTTAATATGGCAGCTGCCGGTGTAATAGTTCCGAAGTTTGCGCGCATTTCCGGGGTCAGGGAATTGATATCCACAGCCAGACCGTCGATCAGGAAGGCAAGGGCAATCAGGATACCGCCGCCTACAACAAAGGGAAGCATATGGGAAACACCGTTCATCAGCTGCATATAAATACGGTGTCCGGTACTGCCGGATGCCTGTGCAGACTTTGCTTCGGAAGGATTTCCTGCCTGGTAAACTGGTGCGTCTCCGTTCATGGCACGGGTTATGAGCTGATCGGCCTTGCTGATGCCGTCAGATACCTGACATTCGATGAGCTTCTTTCCATGAAAACGATCCATGGGAACTTTGGCATCAGCTGCAACAATAATGCAGTCTGCTTCCTGAATTTCCTTTTCAGTCAGAACATTTTTGGCACCGCCGGATCCGCGGGTTTCTACCTTAATAAAACATCCGGCTGCCTTTGCTGCCTTTTCCAGTCCTTCGGCTGCCATATAGGTATGGGCAATACCGGTGGGACAGGAGGTGACAGCCAGAACTTTGCATATGTTCCCGGCTGGAGCAGAAGCGGTCTGAGCTGCCAGCTGGTCGTCAAGATCCGGCTTTTCGTCATCGGCTGCATCAACAAACTGAAGGAATTCGTCCACAGTTTCAGCATTTTTGAGATTCTCCACAAATGCTTCATCCATCAGGAGAACGGAAAGCTTGCTTAAAACATCCAGATGCACATTATCCTTCGTGTTCGGAGCTGCAATCAGAAAGATCAGATGTACAGGCTGGCCGTCCAAAGCATCAAAATCCACACCATCTTTGACTACCATAGCAGCCAGACCGGGTTTGATGACACAGTCACCCTTGCCGTGAGGGATGGCGATGCCTTCACCGATTCCGGTGGTGCTTTCTTCTTCTCTCAAGTAGACCTGCTTCCGGTATTCCTCTTCATTTCTGATGTTTCCGCTTTTGACCATCAACGCTACCATCTGGTCCAATGCTTCGTTTTTGGAAGCGGGGGAACCGGTTAAAGAAATACTTTTTTTGTCGAGTAAATCCGTTATCCGCATAATGATTCTCCTTTTCATTTTTTGAAATATTTATTCTGTAATGCCTTTTTGGCATTATTAATCCGTTAACAATTCATAAATCCGGTCAATTTCTTTTCTGGTTGCCAGAAACTCGGAAAATGCACTGGCGCTTCCTGCTGAAATTCCCATTTTAAAAGCATGCAGATAATCCCGCTTCTGCTCCCATCCGGCGATGAATCCGGCTACCATGGAATCCCCGGCGCCGACTGCGTTCACCAGTGTTCCTTTCGGGGCAGGCTGCATATATACCCTGCCATTTTCATCGAGAAGGACGGCGCCTTCTCCGGCCATGGAAACCAGTACATTGCGGGCCCCCAGTTCCTGCAGTTTCCTCGCGTAGGGAATGACTTCTTCTCTTGTGCTCAGATTTTTCTGAAAAATTTCCCCCAGCTCGTGATTGTTCGGTTTGATCAGGAACGGACGATATTCCAGTACGTTCATCAGCAGATCCTTTGTGGCATCCACGACGAACAGAACATCTTTTTTGGAAAGCCTGGCAAGAATATCACGGTAAATGGAGTCCGGCATGGAATCCGGAATGCTGCCGGCCAGCACAAGGATATCTCCGGCTTTTAACTGATCCAGTTTCCCAAGAAGGATATCCACGGCAGAAGCATCGATGGCAGGCCCCATTCCGTTGATCTCCGTTCCGTCAAAATCCTTCAGTTTAATGTTGATTCTGGAAAAACCGTGTTCCACAGGAATGAAATCACATGCGAATCCGATTTCCCGGCTTCTTTTTTCGATTTCTTTCCCGGTGAATCCTGCGGTAAATCCAAGCGCGGTGGATTCGATTCCCAGGTTCCAGAGTACAGTAGAAACATTAATCCCTTTCCCTCCGGGGAGCATCTGCTCTTTTGCAGTGCGGTTGGTCTTTCCCATCTGGAAATTGTTGATGGATACAATATAATCCAGGGAAGGATTAAAGGTAACGGTATAGATCATATCGGTCTTCCTCCTGTTTGCTTCTTGATTATGTATTTATTATATAATCATAAACGGTCAAAATCAATCGATTTAATTCACAATAATGGGTAGGATAAATTATGCAAAATTCACAAACAGTCAAATTCGATCATATATAATCATAAAATGGGGCGCAGGATAAAGGAAAATCTTACGCCTGTTAAGAATCAGATATAGGGAGCGGGCGGATATTCTATCAATTGTGACTTTATAGCGGAATGACAAAAAATATAATGGATAGATATCGGGAACTATGGTATACTCATCTGGTGTAGTATTTAGGAGGAAAAAGTATGAGTATACCTGATAAAAAGAAAGAAAAACAAGGGAAGCGTGCCAGCTTTTCCGGAAGTCTGGGATATATTCTGGCAGTTGCGGGTTCTGCAGTCGGGCTCGGAAATATATGGAGATTTCCGTATCTGGCAGCAAAATACGGCGGAGGGATGTTTCTGCTGACCTATCTGGTTCTGGTGGTCACATTCGGATATGCACTGATCGTTTCAGAGACAGCGATCGGAAGAAAAACGAGAAAAAGTCCTGTAGGGGCATATCGATTCTTTGGGACATCCGGATTCATGAAAGCAGGCGGCTGGATCAATGCGGTGATTCCCATGCTCATTGTGCCTTATTATTCGGTGATTGGGGGATGGGTGACAAAGTATCTTTTTGAATACATAAAGGGGAATTCCTCCAGTCTGGCAGGGGACGGATATTTTGGAAGTTTTATCTCTGATTCGGCGAATGTGGAGCTCTGGTTCCTTGTTTTTGCGGTGATTGTTTTTGCAGTAATACTGGCGGGAGTGAAAAATGGGATAGAACGGATCTCGAAGGTAATGATGCCGCTTCTGGTGGTCCTGGCAGTTGTGGTTGCCGTGTATTCGGTTACCAGACCCGGAGCCCTGGAGGGCGTGAAATATTTTCTGATTCCTAATTTTAAAAATTTCTCCGTGATGACGGTTGTTGCGGCTATGGGACAGATGTTTTATTCCCTTTCTATTGCTATGGGAATTTTGTATACCTACGGATCCTATCTGAAGGAAGATGTGGATATTGAAAAGACGACACGGCAGGTGGAGATCTTTGATACGGCAATCGCCCTGTTGGCCGGGCTTATGGTGATTCCGGCAGTGTTTGCATTTTCCGGCGGCGCACCGGAGACACTGAATGCCGGTCCCTCCCTGATGTTTATTACGCTTCCGAAGGTGTTTGACAGTATGGGATTCGGCAATGCTGTGGGAGTGGTATTTTTTCTGATGGTGCTGTTTGCGGCATTGACCAGCGCGATTTCTCTGATGGAGACCAGCGTATCCACTTTAACCGATGAACTGGGATTTGACCGGAGAAAAGGCTGCATTCTGATGGCAGCCGTTATGCTGGTGTTTGGCTCGGCCAGCGCAATGGGCTTTGGCGTCTGGGATTTTGTGACGATTCTGGGAATGTCTGTGCTGGATTTCCTTGATTTCCTGACAAATTCTGTCATGATGCCTGTGGCGGCATTCGCCACCTGCATTCTGGTAGTGCGCGTGATGGGGTGCAGTGAGGTGGCAAAGGAGGTTCGCCGTTCTTCTGCCTTTAAAAGGGAAAAGCTTTACCGTTTTGTTATGCGGTATCTGGCGCCGGTATGTATTGCGGTGATACTCTTAAGCTCCATTGCCAGTGTGATGGGGTGGATTCAGATGTAAAAGAGAGGGAGCGCCGCTTCATAACTGATGAATCAGTTATGAAGTGACGCTCCCTTTTGATATTCTTACTGCTCTTACTGCTTCCTGTTATTTTACTACAAGCTGGCTCCAGAACTCGTCTGCAACAAGCGCTACGTAGGTCTTACCGGTATTGATGGTGATCTCATTGCCGTCCTTGTCATAGTAACGGGTCGGAGAAGTATCGCTGGTCTTTGTCCATGTTACAGGAATGGCTTTACCGTTGGTAATGTAATATCCCTCACGTCCGCTGTCCACAGAATAGAAGATCATGTATCCGTGCTCGTCAAACTGATGGTATGTTGTATTCTGGATCAGGATGTTCTTGAAAGCAAGCTGCTTGTTGCCGTTGCCTGCATCCAGATGGGGAGCACCATATTCAGAGTACAGATAAGTACCGGATGCGGAATCGTAATTCAGTTCAGAACCGTTATGCTCAAAAGGAAGATCGATCTTCGTGCAGTCAAAGGAGTCGGATGCCTGGGAAAGATCCACCGGCTTTGACTCAGATGCAAACTGATAATGCGGTCCTTCGTAGTACTGGTTGTATTCCCGGTCAACCTTGGAGTTG
>JALERW010000015.1 GCA_022763925.1 Lachnospiraceae bacterium | reverse complement strand
TTTCTGTCAGGAATCCGTTTCCCGGCAGTGATTCAGGACGCCCTGGATGCCACCTCCGTGATGGTGGGACCTTCCGCTATGATTGTGACGGGGATGCTGATCGGAGGAATGGACCGTAAGAAGCTCTTTTCCTATCGCAGGGCATGGCTGGTGGCAGCTTTACGACTGGTAATCCTGCCTTTGCTGGCTGTCGCTTTTCTGAAGTGGTCGCCTCTTGCGGCAATGGTGCCTGGCGGGGAAACGGTCCTTTTGATTACACTTCTTGCGGCGATTGCACCTCCGGCAGCGACCATTACTCAGATGGCGCTGGTATATGGACAGGATGCGGATTATGCGGGAGCGGCAAATATAGTCTCGACTCTGCTGTGTATTATTACGATGCCGGTTATGGTGATGGTTTATCAGATCTGATCCGGTAAAGGAAAAAATGAGCAGAAATATTACTGTCTGTTTGACAAACCGGAATTCTCACCTGAGATATTTTAAGGGATTTAATAAAGGTTATATTTTGTTATTCGGAATTTCTTTATGCTTGGTCAGTTCATTGACTGTATATTCGATTTTTCTTTAATCAGGTCAACCCAAACAGTGTCATCGGATGACCGCAATTTTCAAAATTCAGAAACAAGTCAACCTAAACAGTGTCATCGGATGACCGCAATTTTCAAAATCTAGAAACAAGTCAACCTAAACAGTGTCATCGGATGACTACAATCTTCAAAATTCAGAAACAAGTCAACCTAAGGAGAGTCATCGGATGACCGCAATTTTCAAAATTCAGAAACAAGTCAACCTAAACAGTGTCATCGGATGACTGCAATCTTCAAAATTCAGAAACAAGTCAACCTAAGGAGAGTCATTGGATGACCGCAATCCCCAAAAGTCAAAAATAAGTCCATCAAGTCAATAGGAGGAGAAAGAAGCCATGTAAGGTCTAAAACAAATGCTCCTGCAGGAACAGAAGACTTACAACGTGTCTGTGAAAAAAGGCAGAAGCAAGACTAAAACAGATTAAGATAATCATGAGAGATTATTCAGATAATGAGATTGAGGAGCTTTTCACAGGTTTGCGTTGCGGACAGGCAGGTCCTTGTTACGCCTGTGGAGCCGGCATGGAAGCGGTTTCCAGGCTGTGAATTTTGCACAAAAAATAATCCCCTGCATGTTGGATAAAACACACAAAAAAAGTGGTTGGCTGAAAAAAAGACTGACAATTTTGCTTTTAAAATGATAAAATCAGGTTATCAAAGAAACGGAGGAAAAGCAGATGAGAAGAATTGTGAGTGCCTGTCTGCTGCAGACACTTCGGTTTGACACATTTAACGGTTCAAATCCGGAAGAAGAACTGGACATTTTCTGCAGAAAGCTGGACAGTAAGAGAACGGAATATGTAATTGAGGACAAAAGGAAAGAGAGCGACGGATCTCTGATCGTACGTATCCGAAAGCAGTATAATGCCTATAAGACAACCGGATATATGGATGAAAAATAGCAGAAACACAAGGCAGAGGAAGGACAGGCTGTATCAGTCGGGTCCTTTTTTTGCTTCCGGCATTTTTTTTGCGCATTTTTGTCAGAAGGGGTTATTTGGTATTTCCTGTTTCGAAAGAATATGCTAAAATAGAACAGAACAAATGTTTGTATTTTGTGAGAGTCATAAAGAGAAGACGGAACAGGGAGGCATCGGGAGAAATGAAGAGAGAGACACTTCGTAAAAGAAAGCACAGGCATAAGATGCGGCTTCGCGGTATCATGGTGTTCGGGCTTGCCGTTATGCTTTCTTTTACCGTGGAATATATAACGGGAGGGCCGGCACGGATACAGCATACTCTGGATATGTTTCAGAATGGCATTCGGGAGACTGCCCTGGAGGGCATAGAGCGTCTGGAAGCAGTTCTGGAACAGGGAGAGGGCAGAGCTGAGGAAGCCCAAAAGACGGTCCGGGCAGTGGACGGTATACTGATGGTGCATTTCCTGGATGTGGGACAGGCGGACTGTATTCTGATACAGGAGGGCTCAGAGGCGATGCTGATTGATGCGGGAAATCAGGAGAACGGGGAAGAAATTGTGGAATATATCCGCGCACAGGGAATCGAGCGGCTGGAATATGTGATAGGGACGCATCCTCATGCCGACCATATCGGTGGACTTGCTGCGGTTCTTGAGGAGCTGAATGCCGGGGAGGTGCTGCTTCCCGGGAAGGCCCAGACTACGGCTGTTTATGAGGAGCTTCTGGATGTGATTGAGGAGAAGGCATTTCCGGTTACGCTGGCAGAGCCGGGACTCTCGTATACCCTTGGAGATGCTGTGGTCAGTGTGATTGCTCCTGTGAAGGATTATGGGGAGGAGCTGAATAACTGGTCGGTGGGAATCCGGCTGGTATTTGGAAGAAACAGCTTCGTATTTACAGGAGATGCACAGGAGGAAGCGGAGAAGGACATGGTGGAGAGCAATGTCGTGCTTCGGGCAGATGTGTGGAAGGCTGCGCATCATGGGAGCGATACATCAAACAGTGCTGCGATGCTGGATGCAGTCAGCCCTTCCTTTGCAGTAATCTCCTGCGGGAAGAACAACAGCTACGGACATCCGAACGCTTCGGTGCTGGAGGCTTTCCGGCAGAGGGGAATTCAGGTATTTCGAACGGATGAACAGGGAACCGTTATTGCATGGAGCGACGGAACGAATATTACATGGAGCTGCGAACCGTATGGTCTGTAATATGGTACAGCAGAAAGAAGATGGACTTATGGCAGAATGCAGAAAGAAGAATGGAGATGGATTTATGGCAGAATACAGAAAGAAGAAAGCGAAAAGAAGGATAAGCAGCGTGGAAGAAAGAGAGGAACTCCTGCTTACCGTGGACCGTACAGAGGGAACCGTTGCCGTATGTGAGGCGGAGGATGGAAGTCGACTGGAACTGCCTGTAACTGTTTTTGAAGGACGGCCGAAGGATGGAATGATCGTTCGATGGAATACAGAAAAAGCGGTGCCGGATCCGGAAGCCACAGAAGAACGGAGAAGACAGATGCAGGAGCGGCTGCTGAAATTGCAGAAGAAACAGAAGGCGGCCGGTCACAGCCACTGATGGTCGGCTGTGTTATTGGCCGGTGACGATCCCTTTTGTCCTGAGCCATTCATTCCATGCCTCATAGTGAGAAGCACGGATATGGATGTCATCATAGGTATAATCTGCACAAAGGCCTCCGGTTTCATCGTCAAAAATCTCATTGACGTCCAGATAATATCCGCCTTCCTCCTCTGCGAGGGTCTTTAAAAATTCATTCAGCCGGTTGATAGTATCGTTATTGTAGATTTCATCCCTGGAAGAACGTTCAGAAGTCACATGCATATTTCCGCAGAGGAAAAGGATGGCATCCGGCTGGCAGGCACGTATGTTGTCAACTACCGTGCGAAACTGCTGTTCCAGACGTTCCATC
>JALERW010000009.1 GCA_022763925.1 Lachnospiraceae bacterium | reverse complement strand
CGGTTCCTGTCGGGGTACTTCTGAATAACCTGTACCAGATGGGGGCCTTTAACGGAATTCTTTCCAATATCATGGAGATCGGACGGGATATTAACCGGTTCCGGAAGCTCTGATAACAGGAGGGATACGGTACTTTGCGGGAGAAAACGGTGAATGGATGAGTTTCACGAAAACAGGCGGCTTTTATGCCGCCTGTTATTGTTCAGGATTCTCTGCATTTCAGAATGTCGTTATAAAAGATATTCAGTTCTTCACGGCTGGGGAAGGTGGCTACGTACATCTGATTTCCCATGGCACCGGACAGAACATCCGGAACACGCTCGATCATTTTCATATGGGAGCCGTACTTTTCCATAATATCCTTGTGACTTAAAACGAAATCCTTGCCGTCGCGGCGTCCGGCAAAGGCACAGTAGGCGTGGTCGCCCACCGGCATGGTGGAACGGTCGAAAGCGATCATGTCGGCCCAGATTTTATATACGTTGGTGCTGTGGGCAAAATCGATCATATCCGGGGTGACGCCGCCGCTGGGCCGCATATTTACCTCCAGAGCTACCAGATCGCCCTTCTTTCCAAGTCCTTCCTGATCCTGCAGCAAACGGAAGAATTCGAAATGGATGAAACGGCTCTTTACACCGAAGCTTTTTAAGGTAGCACGTCCTGCAGCCCGGGTATCTTCAGGAAGATCTTTGAGAATATAAAAAATAGAGTTGTCGGAATTATTCACAATATCCATAATGGACACGGGGGAGATGTTTCCGGTCTCGAACATGGGATTTCCATGGGAGTCAATGATGGCGTCATAGGAATTCACCTCTCCGTTTATATATTCCTCCATAATATAAACGGTATTGGGCCATTTCAGTTCAAAGAAGCGTTTCAGATGTTCCTGATTTTCAATCTTGAAGGTGTGAGAGGCGCCCACTCCGTTGTCCGGCTTGGCAACAACCGGATATCCCACCTCGTCCACAAAGGCCAGGCAATGCTCCAGATCATCTACCATGTGATAGCGGGCCACCGGGATTCCTGCCCTGGTGTAGTATTCCTTCATGCGGGATTTGAATTTAATCCGGGGAATATCCGAAGTCTGGAAGCCGCTCTGGATGTTGAAGTCCGTACGAAGTCTGGCATCCCGCTCCAGCCAGTATTCATTGTTGGATTCCAGCCAGTCAATCCGGCCATGCTTGTGGATGAAAAACGCCACAGCCCGGTATACCTCATCTTCATTTTCCAGGTTGCTTACTTTATAATATTCGTTCAGGCTGTCTTTCAGATCCTGAGTCAGTTCATGATAGGGCTGATCTCCGATTCCCAGCACATTCAGGCCGTTTTTCTTCAGCTCTCTGCAGAACATCCAGTAATTGGCGGGAAAGTTTGGAGAAATAAATACAAAATTTTTCATAGTTCGTCCTTTCTGATTTTATCGTTTGTTTATGCTTTTTCCGTTTCTGCTGGAAGATGGCATGCTCTGTCAGGTCTGATCCAGGAGGTAAGGAACAAAATAGCTTACCTGCTTATACCACCAGCACCAGTCGTGGCTGCAGTCGTATCCCCAGAAATCTACCCAGGCGTGAATTCCCTTGCTTTCCAGAATTTCTTTCAGCCGGCGTGTGGAATCCGGAAGCTCCCAGGGTCCCTGCCCTACGCAGACGGCGGCTTTTTTCTGGTTGTAAAGTTCAATAAAGGGATGATCCGCGGGCATGTTTGCCAGATAATGAACAGGGGAGTTCCTGTATACCAGGTCGTCCATATAGGAACCGAAACCATATTCTGCCGTGTAAATTCCGCTTAAGGCCAGAAGACGGTCAAAAAGATCCGGCCGGCGGAAATAGAGGTTGGCGGCGTGGGTTGCTCCGAGGCTCGCTCCGAAGACCATGATGCCCGGATATCCGGTCCAGCCGTTGCGCTCATTAGCCATCTGACGTATAAAGGGTACGATCTCGTCAGTGATATAGCGGATCCACTGTTCATAGCGGCAGATGCGCCATCTGGGATCCCGGTCTCTGGAAGACCAGGTTTCGGAATCGATCGTATCGATGGAGCAGACGAAGACGTCACCTGCATCGATCCAGGGAGCCCAGACATCCGTCATATGAAAATTTTCAAAATCAAAGAATCGTCCGTCCTGACAGGGGATGAAAAGGACGGGACGGCCGGCGTGACCGTACAGCTTGCATTCCATATCCCGTTCCAGGGAAGGACTGTATTGTTTCAGGTATTGTGTTTCCATAAGCTTCCTCCTATCATAGCTGCCGGTATCGGGGATTATAAAATCGTATAGAGCAGAGCATCCATAAAGAACGGAATCTGCCGTTCCCAGCTGGCTTCACAGTGTGTGCCGCCTGGAACGATCCGGCTTTCCACACAGATATTTTTCTGAAAAAGAAGAGAAGTAAATCTGCCAAGCAGAGCGGCCATGTCAGCGCCCCGGTGGTTTTTCAGTTCCTCAGAGCCGCAGTCCATATAGACAGCGGTATCCGGAAGAAGGGAAGAACGCCGTATCAGCTGCTCCAGCTGTGCAGGTGCAGTCCAGATGGATGGTGAAAGTGCTGCAGCCTTGGAAAAGAAGCGGTTATATTCCAGTACGGCATACAGACTCATAAGGCCGCCCATGGAGCTTCCGGCGATCAGTGTGTGTTCCCGGTCCGGCAGCGTCCGGAAATTCCGGTCTATATCCGTTTTGAAGGTATGTATCAGCCATTCTATTGTGAGCTGTCCCAGACCCCGGATCGTTCCGAACTGGGGATCGGAAAAGGTGTAGGGCGAATATTCCCGCAGGCGCCCGTTGTCGGGACTGTGGTTGCATTCTACGGCGGCGATGATCAGAGGCGTAGCTGTATGATCCATGTATTCCTTCATTCCCCAGCTTTTGCCGTAGGTGGCATCGGAATCAAAAAAAACATTGTGCCCGTCAAACATGTACAGAACGGGGTAGCGTCTGTCCGTATCGTAATTGTAGGATTCCGGAAGGTAGATGTAGGCGCTGCGCGTCTCATCACCGGTAAGCTCCGGAATGGTAATGTTCCATTTTTCTACCATAGTGCCTCCAGTATATCCGGTATTTCGGATATTATGCCGTAAATAATAGCACAGGAGCGTGGAAATGGCAACGAAAAAAGGTTCATTTTGTGTTCAATATTTTTTTACAAATAAATTAGCACTCAGATATTGACAGTGCTAACAATGTGTGTTATATTCCGGATAGAACAAATAAAAAGACAGTCGTAAGGAGGAGATTTTATGAATATCAATAAATTTACGCAGAAATCACTTCAGGCAGTCAATGGATGTGAGAAGATAGCCTATGAATACGGCAATCAGGAAATAGAGCAGGAACATTTGCTGTACAGTCTGCTGACGCAGGAAGACAGCCTGATATGGAAATTGATTGAGAAGATGGAGATCCATCAGGAGCATTTCAGAAATCGGGTGGAGAGTGCGCTGGCAAAGCGGCCCAAAGTATCTGGAGGGCAGGCCTATATCGGCCAGTATCTGAATCATGCGCTGCTTGGGGCGGAGGATGAGGCAAAGCAGATGGGGGACGAATATGTTTCCGTGGAGCACCTGTTTCTTGCCCTGTTAAAGCAGCCCAATCCGGCGCTGAAGGAAATTTTCCGGGAGTACGGGATCACCAGGGAACGGTTCCTTCAGGCGCTGTCCACCGTGCGCGGCAATCAGCGG
>JALERW010000008.1 GCA_022763925.1 Lachnospiraceae bacterium | reverse complement strand
TATACACATCATTTACCATATACAGCGGATTCTGTGCATCGATCATGAACGGAGCCACCATGGCATAGACATCCTCTCCGTCCCGTTTGCCGGATGCCAGAAGCTTGATGCTTCTTCCGCAGGCATTGGCATATTTGATATCCGTGGCCGTGATTTTGGTAATGCCCTCTGTATAGATATCCTTGTAATCTACCTGATGGCAGAAAGCCAGAGAACAAAGAATGGCAATCTTCCGGCAGGCATCATAGCCCTCAACGTCCGCCTCTGGATTCTTTTCTGCATAACCCAGCTCCTGCGCAGCTTTAAGAACCACGTCAAACTCCAGACCTTCATTCTTCATTCTGGTGAGGATATAGTTGGTCGTACCGTTCAGGATACCGGTGATCTCTTCGATGATCTCTGCGGTCAGCGCATAGTTCAGCGGACGGATAATGGGAATGCCGCCGCCCACGCTGGCCTCATAGAAATAGTTAACATTATTATTTTTGGCAAGCTCCAGAAGCTCTGCTCCATAGGCTGCTACCAGCTCCTTATTGGAGGTGCACACACTTTTTCCGGCCTCCAGTGCCCGCTTCGTATACTCATACGCAGGATGAAGTCCGCCCATGGTTTCTGCAATCACATCCACCTCCGGATCATTTACGATCACATCAAAATCATGTACCAGGATACTCTGAACCGGATCTGATGGAAATTCTCTCAGATCAAGGACATATTTCACCTTCATATCGTCCTTCAGTTCTCTCTCAATTCCTGCTGCATTGGTGTTAATGACTTCCACGACACCGGAACCCACAGTTCCGTATCCCATGACTGCTACCTGAATCATACTGTTATCACTCCCTGGCTAAAATTTTAACGTAATGTATTTCTTTCTGTGACTCCATCTCTTCTATCATTTCAGACAGATCTCTCGTCGTCTGCAGGACTTCAATGCTCATGGTCAGCGACGCAATCCCGTTGATCGGAATACTCTGGTGAATCGTCAGGATGTTTGCATTATATTCGGCCACCGTCCCGAGCACCTCAGACAGTGCCCCGGGCTCATCGTCCATCTGCATCACCATATTGATCGTCCTTCCCTTTGCATTCTCATGAAACGGAAAAATATCATCCTTATACTTGTAAAAGGAGCTTCTGCTGATACCCACCCGGTCCGTTGCCTCCTGTATCGTCAGCACCTTCTCCGAATCCAGAAGCCTTTTGGCTTCCACCACCTTCAGCAGCACCTCCGGCACCGCCTTTTTTGTCACAACATAATATTTCTTATCTTCTGACATAACGACCGTCCTTTTGTTTGTCCTTGGAATACATTTGTTTTTTCACGAAAGATATTAGCACACTTGTTTTTCCCGTGCAACTATTTTTTTAGTTTTCTTCCGGTTGGTCCTCTCCAAGACTGATCCATTTCAGATATGCATTGATAAACGGATCCAGGTTTCCATCCAGCACACTCTGCGCATTTCCGGACTCCTGATTTGTCCGATGATCCTTCACCATCGTATACGGCTGCATAACATAGGAACGGATCTGGCTCCCCCAGCCGATCTCCTTGATTTCTCCGCGAATACCGGAAATTTTCTCAGCATTCTCCTGCTGCTTCAGCAGATACAGCTTGGCCTTTAACATCTGCATGGCTTTATCCTTGTTCTGGAACTGGGAGCGTTCATTCTGACACTGCACAACAATTCCTGTGGGAATATGAGTAATACGGATAGCCGAAGAAGTCTTATTGATATGCTGACCGCCGGCTCCGCTGGAACGGTAGGTATCAATTCTCAAATCCTTCTCATCGATTTCAATATCCAGATCTTCCTCAATATCCGGCATCACATCCAGAGATGCAAAGGATGTCTGACGTTTGCCGGCCGCATTAAACGGAGAGATACGCACCAGGCGGTGCACGCCCTTCTCAGACTTCAGATAACCGTAGGCATTTTCCCCGTTGACCTGGAAGGTAACGGATTTGATTCCTGCCTCCTCACCGTCGAGATAATCCAGCACCTCCACGCCATATCCCTTGGATTCCGCCCAGCGGCAGTACATCCGATACAGCATACCGGCCCAGTCGCATGCCTCCGTACCGCCGGCTCCCGCATGAAGCGTCAGGATTGCCCCGTCTCTGTCATACTCACCGGACAGCAGCGTCTTCATCCGGATTCCCTCCAGGGTCTCGGCGAATTCCTTCAACGCCTCCTCAATCTCCGGGATCAGAGACGCATCATTCTCCTCATATCCCATCTCGATCAGAGTCTCGATATCCTCAAACTGCGTTTCCAGCTGCTCATAGGTCTCTTTGTCATCTTTCAGGCTCTTCAGCTCAACCATGTACTTCTGAGACTTCTCCGCATTATCCCAGAAGCCCGGAGCCTCCATCTCCCGTTCTAATTCTTCGATCCTCTTCTCCTTATTAGCGAGGTCAAAGTGAATCCCTCACTTCCGCTAATGGACTTTCATAGGAATTTAAAATGCTTTTGAAATTATCTAATTCTACCACGCGTCATCACTTCCTTCTTCATTATTATTTTTTATATCCTATATAAAAAAACCTGAAAAAGGGACAGTCCCACCTTCTTTTAAAAAGGGGACAGTCCCTTTCCAAGCTCTTTATATGCCTCTCACCTCACAGGCCGCCTCAAAAACAGCCTGCCCGTTTCCCGTTATCTGCGCCCGCAGCACTGCTTGTATTTCTTGCCGCTTCCGCAGGGGCAGGGATCATTGGGATAGATCTTGGCAGCCTCACGTTTTTTAGGAGTTCTGGGACCACTCTCATCCTTATTGGTTCCGGTCACCTTGGCGACCTCTTCCCTCTTCACCTTCTGCTCGATCTTCAGATGCATCAGCAGCTTGACAGTATCCTCACGGACCCCTTCCGTCATGGCATCAAACATTTCATAGCCGTTCAGCTTATATTCCACCAGAGGATCCCTCTGTCCATAGGCCTGAAGGCCGATCCCCTGACGCAGCTGATCCATGTCGTCGATATGGCTCATCCACTTCCGGTCGATTACCTTCAGCAGAATCACCCGCTCCGCCTCCCGGATCATTTCAGGCTCAGGGAACTCCGTCTCCTTCGCCTCATACAGCTTGACAGCCTTCTGCTTCAGCTCCTGCTTCAGTCCATTCTTGCTCAGATTGCTAACGGCATCTCGTGTAAGAGCAGGCAGAGGAATAATCGGGATCAGAAGCTCGTTCAGCTCTGCCAGGTCCCATTCCTGCGGATCTGCATCCTCGGCGATACAGGTATCCACGGTATTTTCCACAATATCCGTGATCATCTTGTAGATGGCATCCCGCATGTTCTCGCCATCCAGCACCCGGCGGCGCTCCGCATATATAATCTCACGCTGCTCGTTCATCACCTGATCGTATTCCAGCAGATTTTTACGGATTCCAAAGTTATTGCTCTCGATCTTCATCTGCGCCTTCTCGATGGCATCCGTCAGCATTTTATGCTGAATCTCCTCATTCTCCGGAACACCCAGCGCTGTAAAAACAGACATCAGACGCTCAGATCCGAACAGACGCATCAGATCATCCTCCAGGGAAATGTAAAACTTGGAGCACCCGGGATCTCCCTGTCGTCCGGAACGTCCTCTGAGCTGATTATCAATACGCCGGGACTCATGGCGTTCGGTGCCGATGATCTTCAGGCCGCCGGCGGCCCTGGCCGCATCATCCAGCTTAATATCCGTACCACGGCCTGCCATGTTGGTGGCAATCGTAACCGCCCCGTGTATTCCGGCATCTTTTACGATCTCCGCCTCCATCTCATGGAACTTTGCGTTCAGTACCTTGTGGGGAATTCCTTCCCTGCTCAGCATGCGGCTCAGTTCCTCGGAAGCATCAATATTGATCGTACCCACCAGCACCGGCTGCCCAATCTCATGAGTGGCCTTTATATCATTGACCACCGCGCGGAGCTTCTCCTTCCTGGTCTTATATACAGAATCATGCAGATCCTCACGGATCACCGGCTTGTTCGTCGGGATCTCAATAACATCCATACCGTAAATATCCCGGAATTCCTTCTCCTCCGTCAGAGCAGTACCGGTCATGCCGGATTTCTTCTCATACTTATTGAAGAAATTCTGGAAGGTAATGGTTGCCAGTGTACGGCTCTCCCTTTTTACCTTCACCTTCTCCTTCGCTTCAATAGCCTGATGCAGTCCGTCAGAATATCGTCTGCCCGGCATGATACGTCCCGTAAACTCATCCACGATGAGTACCTTGTCATCCTGGACCACATAATCCCGATCCCGGAACATCAGATAGTTTGCCCGGAGTGCCAGAATGATATTATGCTGAATCTCCAGATTCTCCGGATCCGCCAGATTCTCAATATGGAAGAAATCTTCCACCTTCTTAACGCCCCGCTCAGTCAGATTCACGATCTTGTCCTTTTCATTGACAACAAAATCTCCGGACTCTTCGCCAACCTCACCCATCAGGGCATCCATCTTGGTCAGCTCCTTATATTCCCCCTGCTGAAGCTGGCGCGCCAAAACATCACAGACCTCATAAAGCTTCGTAGATTTTCCGCTCTGACCGGAAATGATAAGAGGCGTCCTGGCCTCATCAATCAGCACAGAATCCACCTCATCAATGATAGCATAGTGCAGGCCCCGCTGTACCAGCTGTGCCTTATAAATCACCATGTTATCACGCAGATAATCAAATCCCAGCTCATTATTTGTAATGTAGGTAATATCACAGTTATAAGCGGCTCTGCGCTCTTCCTTATCCATGGAGTTCAGCACACAGCCCACCTTAAGGCCAAGAAACTCATGAACCGCTCCCATCCACTGGGCATCACGATGGGCCAGGTAATCATTGACCGTAACGATATGGACCCCTTTGCCTTCCAGAGCATTCAGATATGCCGGAAGTGTGGATACCAGCGTCTTACCTTCACCGGTGCGCATCTCTGCGATACGTCCCTGGTGCAGAATCACACCTCCGATCAGCTGTACCCGGTAATGTTCCATTCCAAGGACACGGCGCGCAGCCTCCCGAACCGTAGCATAAGCCTCTGCCAGAAGATCATCCAGCGTCTCTCCCTCTGCCAGTCTCTTTTTATATTCTTTCGTCTTAGCCCTCAGTTCTTCATCCGAAAGCGCCATCATCTGCGGCCGAAGTGCTTCGATCTGATCGACCAGCGGATAAATCCGCTTCAGTTCTCTGGCACTGTGTGTGCCGAACAGCTTGTCTGCTAATTTCATAAAAATTTGCTCCTATTTCATCTTATAATAACTTAAACTACATTGTAGCACCGGGTCCGGCAATGCACAATAGAATTTTTGTTAAAAAACCATGAACGCAGTCCATAGCATGAAGAAGGGGCGGTCCATATGGACAGCCCCTTCTCTTCTTTGTTTCCCCGGTGTTAACATTCCGGTTCGATCAGACCGTACGTATTTCCTTTTCTCTTATATACCACACAGACTTCATCCGTCTCCGCATTGCGGAATACAAAGAAATTATGTCCAAGGAGCTCCATCTGCACACATGCATCCTCCGGATACATGGGCTTGATTCCAAAGCTCTTTCTGCGGATGATCTCGATACTGTCATCGGTATCATAATCCTTCTCTATGAATTCCTTATTGAAATTGCCGCCTTCCTGTTTTTTATCAATAATTTTTTTCTTATACTTCTTAAGCTGACGCTCAATGACCTCCTCCACCAGGTCAATGGATACATACATATCACTGCTTACCTGCTCTGAACGGATGATGCTTCCCTTTACCGGAATGGTAACCTCTATTTTCTGCCGTTCCTTTTCCACACTTAATGTCACAATAATTTCAGTATCAGGAGTAAAATACTTTTCCAGTTTTCCCAATTTTTCCGTGACCGCTGCCCTTAACCCCTCTGTCACATCAATATTCTTTCCGCTAATCGTAAAACGCATGCTGCCCAACTCCTTTTCTACAGATTCTAACAGGATCTGCTCTCTCTTGTATAAGCCCCTCCTGCTATGGAATAATTATAACATATTTTCATATATTTACAACAATTTTCGGATAAATTAATCAAAATATTATAATTGATTATTAAATTTTATGTAATCCAACACTTTTTGGTAAGAAAGCGGGCCTCCAAACAGGTCCAGAGCACTTCCGATCGTCACGTCCACATGGCCGTTTCCCAGTGTCTTAAGCTTTTTCAGATCCTCAAAGGACGAAACGCCTCCCGCATAGGTGATCGGTATGTCCTTCATCGTTCCCAGGAGTGCAGCAAGCTCCTCCTCAATCCCGGAAGCTTTGCCCTCCACATCTACCGCATGAATCAGAAATTCATCGCAGGAGGCCTGAAGCTGCATAAGGAGCTCTGCTGTGACCTTTACGTCTGTAAATTTCTGCCAGCGGTCCGTCACAATATAATAGGCTCCATCCCGTTTCCTGCAGCTTAAATCCAGTACCAGATGCTCTTTTCCCACTGCCGCCTTCATCCGCTCCAGACGCTCATAGCTGATCTGCCCGTCCCGAAACACATAGGAGGTGACAATCACATGGCTGGCTCCTGCATCCAGAAACTCTTCCGCATTTTTTTCCTGAATTCCGCCTCCGATCTGAAAACCGCCCTTCCATGCCCGAAGAGCCTTCAGGGCCTGGGCTTTTGTAGCCTCGTAATAGTCGGAGCTTTCCGGATTTAAAAGGATGATATGTCCCCCTTTTAATCCGTCCTTCTTATAAAATTCTGCGTAATAGTCTCCGCCCTGCTCCGACACAAAATTTTCGGCGGCCCGGTCGCCCTCATCCTTCAGGCTTCCTCCCACAATCTGCTTTACTTTTCCGTTATGTATGTCAATACATGGCCGAAATCTCATCCGATGATCCTCTCTTCTGCTTTTTATCAGAGGAGAAGCCGCCCATCCAATAATGATCAGCTGTCATGACCGGACATGCGGCTCCTTCTTCCGGGCAGCCGCTATTCTGCGAGGCTGCCGTTGTTATTACTATTGTTATTACTATTGTTATTTCCGTTTACGCCGTCTGCATCTGTTCCGTCCAGCGCATCTTCAACACCCTGTTCCACATCATCCACACCGTCCTGCAGGACATCACCGGTCTCCTCAATAATACCGCTTCCGTCACTTCCGCTGGTGGCACCCATGCCATTGGTGTTGTTGTCATTGATGGTGTCATTTGCCCCGTTTCCGTTATTCCCGTTATCTGTCGTCCCTCCGTTGGTCGTTCCGGTGCCTGTCCCGTTGTTGTCCTCAGCCGTATTTGCATTATTGTCATTCGCTTTATCAGAAGACCCACAGGCAGTTACCATACCGACAGCCAGAACAAGCATTCCTGTCAGCAGCAGTTTTTTCCACTTCTTCATAATTGTATCTCCTTTACGAATAAATGTGAAACAGCGCTTTGCTGTCTCCTGCTGATAATATGCCCGTTTTCTGCCAGACTATACATCTGCCTCCAGAATACTGCCCTCCCGGTATGCATCCAGAAGCTTTTCCAGATCCCGGATCTGATCCTTTAACTGTTTTCCGACATCCGTGTCACCAACGCTTCGGCGCTTCAGCACCTGCTCAACGATGGTCATATCCGAATGGATATCGCTTTCATTCTCAACTGCCGCTTCCATGGATTCAAAGGGTTCATGCGCAACCAGACGCAGCCCGAAGGAATTATATACCAGTGTATATCCGGCAATCCCTGTCTGCTTCTGATAAGCCTTGGAAAAACCGCCGTCAATGATAAGAAGCTTGCCGTTGCAGTAAATCGGCTGTTCCCCTTTTTTCACCTTCACCGGCATATGGCCGTTGATAATATGGGAATTCTTCGTATCCAGTCCGAATTCCTCCAGGATACGGTTCACGATCTCCTCTTTCTTGATCAATTCATAGTAATTGTTCTTTTTCTCGCTTCGTATCTTCTCATCCTTGATGAAATAGCGCTCAAAGGTTGCCATTTTCGCCTTGCCGTATACCGGTGAATTCTCGTTGGACCATATGTACCACATCATATCCTGTCCATCCTTCTTCTCCTTCGACCCGGGCTCGCTGTAATAGCCTTTTCTCACATAGCTTTCCAGAAGGTCATACAGCGCCTTCCCGCTGTATTCCTGTCCAAACAGCCTTACCTTCTTAAAATTTCCCTTCTCATCGAAAGGTATGCATCCGTGATACAGAAGATTCGAATTATATACTTTATACAGGCTGCCCTTCAGAAGAAGGAAACGCACATGCTGCTGCAGCCGTTCGCAGCGGACAAAAGCAGTCTGAACCCGCTGCATGATTTTCTCCTCCTCCGGGGATAACCGATAAGGGTCCTTCGGATCCACGGTCGGGAAATGGCAGTCATCCAGCTTGTAAACCTGTCCGTCAATGGTAATGGTCTGGTCCTTATAGTTGATCTTATCCAGCAGAAGACGGCTGTTCATTTCGAAATCCGGGCGGCTCTGGATCAGCTGTCCTTCCAGCTTGAACTGAATAATTGTGATGGCCTTATGCATGAGCCGGTCCAGCTCCAGATTTCTCACATCGTATTCATCCGATCGGTAATCAATGCGAAAGCATTCACAGGGATCATCCTTATACGTATGCAGAGCAAACGCGGCAAGCGGAATCAGATTGATTCCATAAGCATCCTCAATAGTATCCAGATTCCCGTATTTTGCCGAAATCCGAAGCACATTGGCAATACATGCCAGATGCCCGGAGGCAGCACCCATCCACAATACGTCATGGTTGCCCCACTGAATATCCACCGAATGATAATGCATCAGAATATCCATAATCTGCGGAGCCCCAGGTCCCCGGTCATAAATATCACCCACAATATGCAGATGATCAATCACCAGGCGCTGAATCAGCTTACACAACGCCACAATAAAATCCGGAGCACGGTTTATTCGTATGATCGTATTAATAATTTCATTGTAGTAGGCCTCTTTATCTGATACCTCTTCCTTTTCCGTAATCAGCTCTTCGATAATATAGGCAAAGTCCTTCGGAAGCGCTTTACGTACCTTTGAGCGGGTGTACTTGGACGAAACACGCTTGCAGATCTGAATCAGCCGGTGAAGTGTGATCTTATACCAGTCATCCAGATTCGTTTCTTCCTTCATCACACGTTCCATCTTCTGCTGCGGATAATAAATCAGCGTCGCAAGACTCTTCTTGTCCCGGATACAGAGTGTATTTCCGAATTCGTCGTCAATCTTTCGCCGTATCGAACCGGAGCCGTTTTTCAGAACATGCTTAAACTGTTCATACTCCCCATGTATGTCTGACAGGAAATGTTCCGTTCCCTTCGGCAGATTCAGAATAGACTGAAGATTAATAATTTCTGTAGAAGCCGTGGCGATCGTAGGGTACTGCCTGGCCAGCCCCTTCAGATATTTCAGTTCCATTTCCTCCATATAAATAAATCCTCCCCGATGATTTGGCAGAGCCTATTCGTTCTGCCTTATTATATTATAATATAATAAACGGAATTCAACAAGCGAAGCTGGAAATTCTTAAAAAATTTCATGGGACCAGGAATTTTTTTCAGACATTATTTTACCATAAATACAGCGCCGGAGAAACCGGGAATCGTTCCCGGTGGTTTCTCCGGCGCATGGTCTGTTCTTCCTCTATGAGCTGCAGGATCCAAGGATATACGCTTCCAGCGCTTTCCGATCCGGCAGAATATCATTATCCCCTTTGGAGGTAATAATAATGGAACCCATGGCATTGCCGTACCGGATTGCCTCTTCTATGGATTTTCCTTCCAGAATACCGCAGATCACACCGCTTGCAAAGGCATCACCCGCCCCCACAGTATCCACGATACGTTCGACATGAAATCCCGGAACCGCCCCTTCCGATCCATCCTTCTTCTTATAAAAAGCACCCTTTCCTCCGTTTTTGATAATAACCAGCTTCGCCCCGCTGTCCAGATAGAAATCCGCAATTGCTTCCATATCTGATGCCCCGGTAAGAAGCAAGCCTTCGGACACTCCCGGAAGCACCACATCACATCTGGACGCAATATCATTTAAAACCGTCCGCATCTCTTCTTCAGATTTCCAGAGAGTTCTGCGGATATTGGGATCAAAGGTGATTATCATTTTATGCTCTCTGGCCCGCTCGATTGCGCGATATACGGCCCCTTTCGTATACGGTGACAGGGCCGGAGAAATCCCGGTCAGATGAAGAAGCTTCGCCCTCTCGAAGGATATCTGATCGATATCCTTCGCATCCAGAAAGGACGCAGCGGAATGCTTACGGTAATAGAAAATCGGCGGATCCCCCTCTTCGACCCTGCCCTTCAGATAAGACCCCGTCAGGTGCTCCTCATCGTGTAAAACGCCCTCCAGGGCCAGTCCCTCTTCCTTCATGAAATCCAGAATCCGTTCCCCATACGGGTCTTTGCCAAGCCGTGTCACATAAAGGCCCGGATGGCCCAGTCTGGATACTCCAACCGTCACATTCAGTTCCGCACCTGCGATGCCCGGTGTAAAGCTCTCTACCCGATGCAGGGCGCCGGTCTGCTGTGCAATCAGAACCACCATGGGTTCTCCAAGTGTAATTACCTCAGGCATATGTTTTCCTCCATCCTTTCCGGTTATCTGTTTGGAATCACAGCTCCCCTGGAGGCCGGCTGAACATTTTTGGAATACTGGAAAAGTGATCCCTTTTCTTTTACCACAGTCTTCCGGCAGCCCCGGCTTCTGCCGCTGCCTTTGCCATCTCACTGCACAAAACACCTCCCGCGCCTGTCACAACCACTACTTTTCCTGAAAAATCTACTCCCAATGGAAGTTTCATATGGTTTCCTCCTTCTAAAAATGGATTGTCTGTTCTTTGTTTCATATTATGAAACTATGTTTTATATTTATTTTTTACCATACAACATTTAACAGAGCAAGAAAAATCAAACCATTCTTCTCTCTTTCTGCAAAACAAAAAGGACGCCTCTTGGCATCCTTTTCTCAATAATTCCATATTATAATTACTTTCCAAATATTTTCGATTATCCGACCACATCCGCCATCGTATACAGCCCCGCCGGTTTTCCCGCCAGGAATTTCGCAGCCTGCACAGCTCCCTTTCCGAATACGCTCTTGGAATAAGCCGTATGCTTAAATTCGATGACCTCATCGGTTCCCGCAAAAATCACCTCATGCTCACCGACAATCGTACCGCCCCTGACAGCATGCATGCCGATTTCCAGTTTATCACGCTTTTTGCGTTCTCCGCTTCGGTCATATTTATATTCATACACATTTCCGAGCGCATCGTTGATGCTGTTTGCCAGCGCAATGGCCGTTCCGCTTGGAGCATCCACCTTCTGATTATGATGCTTCTCCACAATTTCCATATCAAAGCCGGCAGGCGCCAGAATCTTCGCCGCCTCCTTTAAAAGCTTCAGCAGCATGTTAATACCAAGGGACATATTATAGGAAAATAATACCGCCACCTTTTCCGAAGCCTCGTGCAGCTTTCCGATCTGCTCCTGAGACAGTCCTGTTGTACATACCGCCACCGGAATCTGACGCTTTATGCTGTACGCAAGCAGCGATTCTACAGCCGACGCATTGGAAAAATCGATAATGGCATCTGCCTCCACATCACAATCCTTCAGATCTGTAAATACCGGATACGGATTCTCCCGGTCATTTCTGGCATCAATGCCTGCAACGATTTCTATCTCATCATCGCCGGCGATAAGCCCTGTGATCACCTGACCCATTCTTCCGTTGCATCCATGCATGATTACTCGTACCATTTTATTTCCTCCTTCATCTGCGCTCCCGATATACGTCTTTACACGACGCAGATGCTTTCTCACAACTTCTGAGGCCTCACTTCTGCCTGCCCGGCATTTTGCCGAACTTACAGGCCGAGCAGATCCTCGTCCCTTCAAACAAGTAAGATACCGAAATCTTCCATGATCCTTCCGAGCTTCTCGGCATGTTCCGGCTCCATTTCCGTCAGCGGCATGCGAAGGGGGCCTGCCTCAAAGCCCATAAGATTTACAGCCTTTTTCACCGGGATGGGATTCACTTCACAAAACAGCTGATTGATCAGCGGCAGTGCCTTCAGCTGAAGCTCAAGGCTTCCGGCCACATCTCCGGCCAGATATTTTGCCACCATATCATGCGTCTCCTCCGGAGCCACATTGGCCAGCACAGAGATCACACCTTTCCCGCCCAGAGACAGGATCGGAACAACCTGATCATCATTTCCGGAATAAATATCAATGCATCCTTCCGACAGAGCAGCCAGCTTTGCCACCTGGCTGATATTTCCGGAGGCTTCCTTGATCGCCACAATATTTTCTACATTTTTTGCCAGGGCAACCGCCGTCTCAGGCAGGATATTGCAGCCGGTGCGTCCCGGAACATTATACAGAATAACCGGAATGGAAACGGAATTAGCCACCGTTGTAAAGTGGCGGATCAATCCGTTCTGTGTTGCTTTGTTATAATACGGTGTTACCAGAAGCAGTGCATCCGCACCGTACTTCTCCGCTTCTGTGGACAGGTATACGGCGGTCTGCGTACAGTTGGAGCCGGTTCCCGCAATTACCGGAACCCTCCCGGCCACCTTTTCCACCGCATAGCGGATACATTCCAGATGCTCCTCATGCGTCAGTGTGGACGCCTCACCGGTTGTCCCGCAGATGATAATGGCATCAGTCTTATGGGCAATCTGAAAATCAATCAGCCTTCCCAGCTCTTCATAATTCACCTCTCCGTTTTCATGAAACGGTGTCACAATTGCTACTCCTGATCCTGTAAAAATCGACATGGTCCTTACCTCCTGTTATTTTCTGCACCCCTTGGTTTTCCAACGCACAAGCTTCCTTTGGGCCGAATGTTCTGTCATACGGCACCTTCTGCCATATGGGGAACCCATTTCCCATACAGCAAAAACAGGGCGCCGATTCATCGGCGCCCAAAAAGAATCCTATTCTCATTCTTCCGATAGCGCCCCATCTTGCGATGACAGTCATACGATTCTTCACCGTATGCCCAGGGATAAAGCTGTCAGCTGCCTTATTCCTTCGGCGTCGTCCCCTTTCCATCGCCTTCCTCTGCCCCTGCGGCATCCGGCCATGTACTGATGTCAAACGCAACCTCTACCAAAGTATGTCTGTTCATTCACTATATCATTCTGTCATACATCCTGTCAAGACTCTGTATCATTCCCTTTTCTCAGCCCTTGACCGTCTCTATGCAGTACACCTCATCCGCCAGAGCGATCAGTTCCCTGGAAGCATGAATTCCCGTATAGATCAGCTCCGTATCATTGTCATCTGCCAGCGCTTTCAGCTGCCTTAAATCATCCACGGAGATAATCTTATTCTCCAGAAGGCCAAGAACCTCATCCAGGATCAGCACATCACATTCTCCAGTGGTCAGGACCTTCCTCGCATAATTCATACCGTTTTTGAGATTCATGGATTCTTCCGCCTGCTGCTCCTGTGTCAGATCTGCAAAACATGCATCAGATTTTTCAAAACGGAAAAGCCGGATCTCCGGTTCCAGCCTGCGGATAAAGCTGATCTCATCCTGATTTTTGCTTTTCAGGAACTGAATGATAATAACGCTCTTACCCTCACTGGCTGCCAGGATCCCCTGCCCGATGGCAGATGTGGTTTTTCCTTTTCCGTCTCCATAGTACACCTTCATCAATTTCTTACTCATTTCGCACCTCTGGCATTTGCCTTTCTCTTTCATAATGCTATATATTATCACAACCCCTTTTACAATTCAAGTAAGTTCCTTGGAAGGTCCTACTCCAGAAGTTCCAGCTTGCTGACCGACACTTCATAGGCCGTCCGCTTCTCCACTTCCTCCTCACTGATTTTCTTCGTATACTCCCTGCTCTGAATACGTCCCCATAATTCAATATGGCTCCCTACCTCAAATCCGGATGCATACCTGGCATTTCT
>JALERW010000181.1 GCA_022763925.1 Lachnospiraceae bacterium | reverse complement strand
TTATGCTCAAAAGGAAGATCGATCTTCGTGCAGTCAAAGGAGTCGGATGCCTGGGAAAGATCCACCGGCTTTGACTCAGATGCAAACTGATAATGCGGTCCTTCGTAGTACTGGTTGTATTCCCGGTCAACCTTGGAGTTGTTCTTGAAGTTCTTCTCCATATCTCCGGTCAGGATATACTCGGTAAACTCTCTCGGCTTTCCGTTGTTTACGCGGGAGAAGGTTCCGCTGAAGTGATCCACGTAAGGATTTTTCAGGTGGGCATCAATGTAGAACGGGCCTCCGTCATGGCAGACGATCGCATTCCATTCCGGCGCGATCTGCAGGTTGGTGGGTCTTACGCTTCGGACACTTCCGATCTGTTTTACGCTGTTGTAATCCTTGAATAAAACCATGAAACGCGTAATATGGCCGTTCAGTGTACTGTTCATCATTTCGTATACTACATCTGCCTGTGTCAGTCCATAATGGGGCAGGGCAGTCTTTTCATTATCTACCATTACGGCGATAGGACGCTGATTCTTCAGACTCTCATCGATCCATTCATTGGTAAGTTCGCTTCTGTACATGCCTTCCCGTGTCTCTTCCTCTTCCGGTTCCTCCTCCACAGGTACGGCTTCTTCGGCTTCCTCCTCTTCCGGCTCATCCGCAACGAATGTATCCTCCGGAATATCTGAAGATGCAGCCTCTTCCTTCTTCCCGCAGCCGAGGGCGAGAACGCCTACGGATAAAACGAGGAGAAAAAGTAATACTTTTTTCTTCATTGGTGTTGTGACCTCACTCTCTTCATAATACTGAATTTCAGGCAGAAGATCTGCCATTACTCATTATAGCACAGGTTTGGCGATAAGCCCATGGATAATTCAAAAATTAAGAAAAAGTTAGAAAATCGACAGAAGTTATGAGAGTGTGTTATAATGGGCGCAGAAAAATGAAGGACGGATGGGAGAAAATATGGACAGGAAGATACAGCTGATAGCAGCGGACCTGGACGGCACGCTGATGAATGAGCACAAGGAGATATCGGACAGAAACTGGAAAGCTATTGAACAGGCGGCGAAAAAAGGGGTTAAAACGGTACTGGCTACAGGGCGTACACTGGCAGTCATCCCGCAGAACATAGCGGAGCATCCGCTGCTTCGTTACGGGGTATGCTCCAATGGGGCGGCAGTGATAGAGCTGAAGACCGGAAAGATCATTTATCACAACAGCCTTTCCAAAGAAAAAGTGATGGAAATTCTGAAATCTCTGAAAGGAAGAGATATCCATATTGATGTATTTGCAGATGGACAGGCCTATACCCGCCATCGGGAAGAAGGGCTGCTTGTGGGTTACGGCGTGCCGGAATGGATGCGAAAACTGGTGATCGAAAGCCGTACCCAGGTGGAGGATTTTGAAAATTTTGTTATAAATAAGGCTGGACAGGTGGAACGGCTGAATATTTTTTACAAGACAAAGGAGGAGAAGGAATGGCTGAAAGAGTTCCTTTCCCAGGACAAAGAGCTTGCAGTGGTTTCTTCTCTGTTTATGAATCTGGAAATCAGCAGTGTATATGCCAATAAGGGGAACGGCCTTCGGTGGCTGGCCGGACATCTTGGAATTTCCATGGAACAGGTGATGGCACTGGGAGACAGTGATAACGACATAACCATGCTGCGGATGGCCGGACTCGGCGTAGCAATGGAAAATGCAGCACAGGAGATAAAGGAGGCCGCGGATGAAGTGACGTCATCCAACGAGGAGGATGGCGTGGCACAGGCAATTGAACGCTGGGTACTGGGCTGGTGATATTGTTGAAGTTGTTTTTTAATGAAAGAGACGGTGAGATGTCTATGTGGAAGAGAGTTTAAGAAAAAAGAACAGAGTCATTTTTGTGGGGAAAAGCCCAGAACCATTGATGAATATATCTTGAGCCAGGATCAGGATAAGCAGAAAGACCTGCAATATATCCGTCAGATTCTTCACGGTGCATTACCGGAAGCGGAAGAACGTATCTCATGGAGTATGCCAACTTATTGGAAAAAGCATAATATCCTTCACTTTGCTGCTTCAAAGAAGCACATAGGATTATATCAGGGGCCTGCATTATTCTTTCGTTTGAAGGAAATGGAAGTTTTCGGTTTTCTTATGGCTCACTATTTGTTATGCTGTGGCACCATTTATTGGGGCATTTCTTGCATTTATTGTTAATGGGGAGAAGCTTACATGGGTATATTTTGTAGCATTGAGATTTTTGCTGCCAGGAAGTATCTTTGTAGTTTACGATACTATGGTAAAACATCATGCTAATGGGCTGTAAGAAACAGGTACTTCTCTGCAAAAAGAACCCGACAACTTCCGGGTTTTCGA
>JALERW010000150.1 GCA_022763925.1 Lachnospiraceae bacterium | reverse complement strand
GTTTTGCAGAACATATGATACAATGGGGCAGAACCGGACTGGAGGGCGATGAAACATGAATGTGGATAATTTTCTGGAAAATATTATTGAGCAGATCAAAGAAGCGCAGCTGAAGCTGGGATATGTAAAAGAAGTAATCCGGCTGTATTTTCCAAAGGATTCCCTCTGCAGTCTGCTTGATGTTTCCTGTGGGAGCGGGGAAGAGCTTGTGGAAAAACTGAGGCAGGAGAAGCGTCTGTCTGATACTGTTCTGGGATCCCTGCAGTTTTCATGTCATGGGGACAGAATCGGGGTATGCATCTCTCTGGAAGGAGCAGCCTATGTACATGACTGTGTTCCGGATCCTTTATTTCTGAAAGGAATGATCCGCCTGTTTCAGGAAGCGCACTGTCTTTCGATAGAGGAGATCTGCGGATATTTTGAATCGTTTCAGGAACCCTTTGTGTGTGAGAAAATGAAGCCGGGAACGGATTTTGATTATGTGCTGTATTTTCCGGAGCATAAACCGGATTCCTGGTATTACTGTATCCGGACAGAAATGGGACATACCATCTATCATCGGTTTACGGAGGCAGATTACCGTGCCCTTCTGGTATAAGTGTCCGGGATTTGAAGCAATGGAAGGAAAGGAACAGACCTATGGAATGGAATAAGTCGGTATCCAACCCGATGCTGGTTGGAATGATAGAGCTTATGAAGGCGGATCCGACGCAGGATCATAAGAAGATGTTTGTGGAGGAAATGATGAAAGCAAAATATCTGACTCCAGCGGTAATAGAGCCGAAGCCAAAGAAGGACGGGAACGGAAGGGCACAGCTTACTCCGGGAAACAAAATCCGTTTTCCCATGCTGAATGCACCGGACGGGAAAAGCTTTTATATGGCTTTTACCGATTCGATCGAATTCCGAAAATGGAAGAAGGAGGAGCAGGATACCCTGGTTCTCACCTTTCCGGAATATGCCGGGCTGATTCTTCGAAAGGGGAATACGGCGGCAGGATTTGTGATCAATCCTTTCGGAGGAAATATTGTGATTTCCAGGGATATGCTGATGTCTCTGGCTGCGGGGATTCAGAAGGCCAGGGAAGAAAAGAAAGAAACAAATTAGGAAGTGTGTGCCAAAGTTTATTTACAGAAAAAACGATATTTGGTAAAATAAATCTGGGTGAACTTTATTAACGGATTCAAAGGAAGAAAGGGAGACGTATTATGGCAAACAGATTTATTCTCAACGAAACATCTTATCACGGAGCAGGCGCAATTTTGGAGATTGCAGCAGAGGCAAAGGGCAGAGGCTATCATAAGGCATTTGTGTGCTCTGATCCGGATCTTGTAAAATTCGGCGTAACGAAAAAGGTTCTGAATGTGCTGGATCAGGCGGACCTGCCTTACGAGCTGTATTCCAATATCAAGCCGAATCCCACGATTGAAAACGTACAGACCGGTGTGGAAGCGTTTAAGGCGTCCGGTGCTGATTATATTGTTGCAATAGGAGGAGGCTCCTCTATGGATACTGCCAAGGCGGTGGGCATTATTATCACGAACCCGGAGTTTTCGGATGTGAGAAGTCTGGAAGGGGTTGCTCCTACAAAGAATAAGTGCGTTCCGATTTTTGCTGTTCCGACGACAGCAGGAACTGCCGCAGAGGTAACGATCAATTATGTAATTACGGATGCACAGAAGAACCGCAAGATGGTATGCGTGGATCCGAAAGACATTCCGGTCATTGCTTTTGTGGATCCGGATATGATGTCTTCCATGCCAAAGGGACTGACAGCAGCTACCGGAATGGATGCGCTGACGCATGCCATTGAAGGTTATATCACCAAAGGTGCATGGGAATTATCCGATATGTTCCATTTAAAGGCTATAGAAATTATTTCCCGTTCATTGAGAGATGCGGTCAATAACGTTCCGAAGGGAAGAGAGGATATGGCTCTGGGACAATATGTGGCAGGTATGGGCTTTTCCAATGTGGGACTGGGAATTGTCCATTCAATGGCGCATCCCCTGGGAGCTCTCTATGATACACCTCACGGAATTGCCAATGCCATTATACTTCCTACCGTAATGGAGTACAATGCGCAGGCTACCGGAGATAAGTATAAATATATCGCTGCTGCAATGGGGGTTGAGGGAACAGAAAGTATGAGTCAGGAGGAATACAGAAAAGCTGCGGTGGATGCTGTGAAGAAGCTGGCTGCGGATGTGGGAATTCCTGCGGACTTAAAGGAGATTGTGAAGGAAGAGGATATTCCGTTCCTGGCACAGTCTGCATATGATGACGCCTGCAGACCCGGAAATCCCAGAGATACCAGTGTGGAGGAGATCACAGCACTGTACCGGTCTCTGATTTAGATTTACGTAATACAAATGATACGAAAAAAGGTCCCGGAGAAGCAGTGGAAACTGCATCCGGGGCTTTGTCTGCGTATGGAAGGAATGGAGAAATACAAATGATCAGCCTGATTCTAGCAAAAAAAATATTATCGCTGTTTCTCATACTGGCAATGGGATTTCTGGCTGTGAGAGGCGGTGTGGTGGATGCCAAAGAAAGCAAAACGCTTTCCACCATTTCTCTTTATGTGATCATGCCATGTGTGATCCTGTCCTCCTTTCAGGTGGATTACACGAGGGAGGTACTGGATGGTCTGATACTTGCATTTGCGGCAGCCATCTGTATTCATATCGGACTTCTTGTTGTGACCGCGCTGGTGGGGAAGCTTCTGAAACTGGATGCGGTGGAGAAGGCTTCCGTTATTTATTCCAATGCGGGAAATCTGATTATTCCGCTGGTGACGGCGCTTCTGGGCAAGGAATGGGTGATCTATTCCTGTGCATTTGTCTGCGTGCAGCAGACGCTGCTGTGGACACATGCAAAGATGCTTTTGTGCAGGGAGAAAAAGCCGGAGCTTCGGAAAATTGTAACAAATGTAAATATGATCTCCATTTTTGCAGGGATCCTTTTGTTTCTGTCAGGAATCCGTTT
>JALERW010000113.1 GCA_022763925.1 Lachnospiraceae bacterium | reverse complement strand
TGGAAGCAATGGGGCTCGAACCCATGACCTCTCGCGTGTGAGGCGAACGCTCATCCCGGCTGAGCTATGCTTCCGTCTACCCTTATATTCTATACCTTTTTTCAGAAATTTCAATACCTTTTTTTCTTTTCTCCTTACTCTCCTGCAAGGATCCGGTCTATCTGAGCAAGCTCTTCTTCTGAAAATGCGGGAGCACCCAGAATCCCCACATTCTCTGTAATCTGCTCCGGACGGCTGGCGCCCGTCAGAACCGATGTAACCTGCTTCCTCGTAAGAATCCAGGAGAGGCTCATCTGCGCCAGAGTCTGCCCCCGCTCCCGGGCCAGCGCATTCAGCTTTCCGGCCATATGGACTTTCTGTTCCGTAATATAGCGTTCCTGAACCGTCGTTCCAGGCCGGGCAGCTCTGGATCCTCCCGGAATACCGTTCAGATATTTATCGGTCAGCATCCCCTGAGCCAGAGGACTGAAAATCACACAGCCGGAACCCTTATCCGCAAGGAGCTCAAAAAATCCGTCTTCCAGTCCGCGTTCAAAAAGATTATACCGGTTCTGATTGACAATGCACGGCGTTCCGTTCTCTTTGAGAAGCTCCATCATCCTTCCGGCATTCTCTGTGGTATAGTTGGACAGGCCCACGTACAGCGCCTTTCCCTGGCGTACCATATCAGAAAGTGCCTGCGCAGTCTCTTCCATCGGCGTTTCCGGATCCGGCCTGTGGTGATAAAAAACGTCCACATAATCCACACCCATCCGCCTCAGGCTCTGATCAAGGCTCGCGATCAGATACTTTCTGCTGCCCCAGTTGCCGTAAGGCCCCTTCCACATGTCATAACCGGCCTTGGTAGCCAGAATCAGTTCATCCCTGTAAGCCAGAAGGTCCTGCTTCAGAACACGACCCAGATTCTCCTCCGCGCTTCCCCGCGAAGGCCCGTAATTATTTGCCAGGTCAAAATAGGTAATTCCCAGATCAAACGCCGTAAGGAGCATCCTTCGGATATTCTCATAGGAATCCACCGATCCGAAATTCTGCCACAGTCCCAGAGAAATCCTGGGGAGCTTAAGCCCGCTGCTTCCGCTTCTTACATAAACCATATGATCATATCGTTCTTCCTTTGCCGAATACATTCCCACGCCTCCTCAGACTCCCAGAACCGTACAGACCCCGTCCCTTTTCTCCATCACAGACTGAGTCCACAGTGCCGCAAGAAGTTCATTTCCTTTCTCCGTCAGATGCATTCCATCTACCGTAAGGGCATTTTCTCCATATACCTTTGTTGCCTTCATAAAACCGTCATACAGCGGGACATAGCCCGTATGATATCTGGCTGCCAGCGTCTGAATGATCCGTATCTCCTCGCGGACATAGACATGCCATTCCTGAAGATACGTCGGATGAAAAAAGACAAAGGGCTCCATAAGCACGATCTTTGCCCCGGTCTCCGAATGGATATCGGAAAGCAGCCGCTCATAATTATTGGAAAACCGCCACATTCCACCGGTATAATCCATATCAAAGTATTCTGCAATATCGTTGACACCAACCAGAACGGTAACCACATCCGGACGGAGCGTCTTCCCGTTCTTCTGCCAGTAATGCAGCACATCTGAGGTGGTAAAGCCGTTAAAGCCGCAGTTGATCACCTCATACGGACAGTTCATCTTTCCCAGGTAATCGGAAATCATCCGCACATAGCCGCTTCCAAGCGCTTTTTCCTGAAAATCCCACAGATGATCACAGTCCGTAATACTATCCCCTATAAACAGAAGACGTTTCTTCATATCTGGCGCCTCTTCCTTCCGAACATTCTACCTCTTCTCTCCCATGAAAAACAGTGCCAGCGTTCCCGGACCGGAATGCGCTCCGATCGTAGGGCCCACATAATCAATCAGAAACGCCTGAATTCCAAACCGTTCTTCCACCTGCTTCTTCAGAAGAAGCGCATCCTCCATACAGTCTCCGTGGCTGATAAACACAATATCATTTTCTTCCCGGCGGGATTTCATCCGCTCCTCCATCATATCCACAAGAGCTGTGATGGATTTCTTCCGTCCGCGGACTTTGCCGACTGCAATCAGCTTTCCCTCATCATCCACATGGAGCATCGGCTTAATATTCACCAGCGTACCCAGCACAGCCTGCGTTCTGGATACTCTTCCGCCCCGGTACAGATGATTCAGATCATCCACCGTAAAGACATGACACAGATTCCTCTTATTATTCTCCAGCCATTCGGCAATCTCTGCAAGGCTCTTTCCTGCTTTCTTCATCTGTACTGCTTTATGAACCAGAAGCCCTTCTCCAAGGGATGCACAGAGGGAATCCACCACAACGATCTGTGCATCCGGGTATTCCTCCTTAAGCTCCTCTGCAGCGATCCTTGCACTGTTGCAGCTTCCGCTGAGTCCGGAAGAAAAGGCAATATGAAGAATGTCACAGCCTTCCCGAATAATTTCCTCAAAAACTTCTCTTGCCCTCTGCGGATTCACCTGGGATGTGGTCGGCATGCTTCCCTCCCTCATCTTCTGATAAAACTCCGGATAAGGAAGTGTAGAATCCTCACTGTATGTCACACCATCCATAATGTAAGACAGCCACAGAAGCGTAAGATCGTTCTCCTTTACATACGACTTTGGCAAATCACAGGTATTATCCGTCACTATTTTAAACGCTCTCATCACGGGGTACTCCTTTACAGTTTTTTTATATTATAGCATCATATCCCATGAGGAGCAAATATTACTGTTTCTTTCGCTCATTTTTTTCATACGTATGCGGAATCCGTATCCTTAAAAATCTTCTCGCACACTCCTTGGGGTCAAAGGGGACCAGCGGATAAATGTAGCTTTTTCCCGCCACGGTCCGGTTCAGACAGATGGCCAGTACCGTAAGCAGAAGCCCTGATGCGTATCCCCACCCGTCAAACAGCCAGGTCAATACCAGCATGAGAATTCTCATGAATTTCAGCGCGTATCCGAGCTCCAGACTTGCCTGCGTATAATTTCCCAGCGCCACAAACGACATGTATACAAGGATTTCCGCATTAAACCATCCGGACTGAACCGAAAGCTCTCCCAGAACAAGAGCGGCAATAATGCTGAGCGGTGTGGAGAGCATGTTCGGTGTATTAATGGCTGCCAGCTTCAGGCCGTCTACCGCCAGCTCCAGAATCAGAAGCTGAAAAATCAGAGGAACATAGACCTGATTTTTGATGGCAATAAAGGACAGCCAGCCCGGGATCCAGGACGGATTCTGCATCAGCAGCAGATAGGTAGGCGTAAGAAGCAGGGTTGCCAGAGCAATCAGAAATCGGGTCATCCGAAGATACGTTCCCGTAATCGGCGGAAAATAGTAATCATCCGCCTCCTCGATAATATCAAAAATGGAGGTAGGGATAATCATGGCTGCCGGAGAGTTGTCCACCAGAACCGCAATATTTCCCTCCAGGACACAGGCAGACGCCGTATCGGGGCGTTCCGTATATTTGAATTTCGGAAAAGGATTATACCATCGTCCCTTATAAAGGCACTCGGCCAAACTTTCCTGATTCAGCGTCAGGGCATCCACATCCACCGTGCTTATCCGTTCCTTTACCTCTTTAAGGAGGTTTTTATCCACCCGTCCGTCCATATAACACAAAACCACATCGGTCTTCGATGCCCGGCCCACATTCAGCATTTCCACTCTCAGATCCGCATCCCGGATCCTTCTTCGGATCATCGCCGAATTAAACACAACGGTCTCTACGAATCCGTCTCTGGACCCCCTTAAGGATTTATCCTTCGACGGCTCCTCCACCCCTCTGGCCGGATAGGTTCTCAGATCGACAGCCAGGCACTTGTCATAACCGTCCACAAACAGACAGAGCACTCCGGAAAACAGATTTCTCCCCACTTTGGAAAATTCCGTTATCGTCTCCACTTCCACATACGGAAGAAAATCCCTCATCAGCACCTCCGCCGAATCCGGCATATCCTTCTTTGTAATTTTGTAGAGCGCGTCCATGAGCTTCTGCATGACCTCATCCTTGATCAGGCCATCCACAAAATAAAAGCAGCAGTCCCGCGCTCCGATCGTCATGTCACGGCTGATCAGATCAAAGCTTTTACTGATTCCGAATAAACGCTCACACGCCTTCCGATTCTCGGAAAGGCTGCCGTACACTTTTTCATCCATAATAAAAAAACCTCACATTCCAAATTTTGTATTAGTCTTTGTGAATGCGGGTTTTTTTATACCTTTTCGCAAGGCGGCGTGCGCACGGGAGAGCTACCATTTAAGGAGCGCGGCGCCCCAGGTGAGCCCTGCCCCAAAGCCGGACAGAACAATGGTCTGGCCCCGTTTCAGCAGCCCTTTCTTATTCACTTCATCCAGAAGAATCGGAATACTGGCTGCGGAGGTATTCCCACAGTGATCCAGATTCATCGGAAATTTTTCCTCCGATACCTTAAGCCGCTTCGCCACAGCAGAAATGATCCGCTCATTTGCCTGATGAAGCAGAAACCAGTCTACCTCCTCCACCGTTCGCTCTCCTCTCTGAAGCACCTCACGGATGGCTTCCGGCACTGTCCGCACCGCAAACCGGAACACCTCCCGGCCATCCATACGGACATAATCCTGTTTTTCCTTCTCAGAAAGAGCCTTCTCTTCCGAAACAAATGGATTGCACACCCTTCGGTTCCTGCAGGACAGCACATTTCCCTTTCTTCCGTCCGAGCCCTGACAGAAGAAGTAATAACCTTCCTCTGCAGCCTCCACCACAGCGGCACCCGCTCCGTCCCCGAAAAGGACACAGGTGGAACGATCCTCCCAGTCCACCATTTTGGACAGGACCTCCCCTCCGATCACCAGCGCCTTCCGGTATATTCCGGCCTGTATGTATGCCTGTACCGTATTCAGGGCAAACAGAAAGCCCGCGCAGGCCGCATTCAGCTCCATGGCCACTGCATGGACGGCGCCTATGGCACTCTGTACTGCACATCCGGTATTCGGCAGATAATCATCCGGAGAAACCGTGGCTGCAATAATCAGCTCCAGCTCTTCGGCATCCATACCGGCATCCGCCAAAGCCCTCCGGGACGCCTGCACACAGAGGTCCGTTGTTGCCTCCCCATGCGAAATATGTCTGGAATGGATACCTGTTCTGGATACGATCCATTCATCTGAGGTATCCATGATCCGGGAAAGCTCGTCATTGGTCACACAGTGCGCAGGCAGCGCACTGCCGGTTCCCCTAATTCTCAATCTCATATAACATCCTCACTTTATTTTGAGTATCAAAATATTTTATGAATCAAAGTATATGAGATTTCCGCTGTTTTGTCAATGCCGGGAGAAAAAACAGTTCAGACCATTTTCAAAAAGCATCTTCATCTGCTATAATAAAAACAGCTATTTATACGAACGGAGGATATTATGACATTTAAAGAACGTTTTTTCCGGGGAGAAATCCCCTTTGATGAGATCGACCGCTATACCGGACACTGGAATTTCAGCGACGAGACCTGCACCCTGGCGCAGTATCTGGGGCTGAATGCCGAGGAGGAAGATGTCTGGATCAGCCAGAGTGATGAAGCATTGGAAGCACTTCTTGAGAAGGAGAAGAAAGCCTATGCCTCCTGTCCGGTTAAGATCCTGTTCACCGATCTGGACGGAACTCTTCTTAACGACCAGAAGCAGATTTCCGCCGCCAATCGGGACGCCATTGACCGGGCCTTACATGCGGGACACAAAATTGTTCTTGCCACCGGACGGGCATTGTCCAGCACGCTTCCCATCGCCTCAGACCTGGGCCTTGACCGGGATGGCTGTTACATCATCGCCTTCAACGGAGGACAGATTTATGACTGTCACACCGGACGTTTCCTGCTGGATTGCACGCTTCCACTGGAATATGTATCCCGAATTTTTGAAGAGGCCGCCAGAGCCGGCATCCACTGTCAGACCTACGAGGATGAATTTCTTCTTTCTCCCTGCGAGGACGAGGAAATGATCTATTACATAGGATCCACAAATTCTCCCTGTAAGATTGTAGAAGATATTCCGGGAAGCCTTTTAAAGGAGCCGAACAAGGTGCTTCTGATCGACCTGCATGACCATCAGCGTCTGGTAGATTTCCGCCGGCATATGCAGCCGTATTTTGAGGGACGAATGGACAGCATGTTTTCCAGTACCTTCTATCTGGAAATCGTGCCCAGGGGAGTCTCCAAAGGAAATGCCCTGCATTATCTGAGCAATTACCTCAATATCCCGATGGAGAACACCGTCGCTGCGGGAGATTCTGAGAACGACCTTCCGATGATACTTGAAGCTCATATCGGAGCCGTTTTATCCAACGGTCTTCCTTCTGTAAAGGAACAGGCGGATTACGTTACCGAAAAGGATAATAACCATGACGGGTTTGCGGAAATCATCGACAAATTTATTCTGAACTGAATTTCATCTGTAAAGGATCGGACCGGCAGCTTCTGCCGGTCCGTTTTAACATGGCGAATCATACATCCTTTACGGGTTCCTCCGGAATAAATACCCGGTCGTGCGTCTCATCCGGCTTCTGCCTTGCCCGCTCTCTTGCTTCCTCCACAAAATATTCCTGTGCATTCAGGAAAGCTTTCCCCCTACGGTCCACCTTCTCATAGCTTCCGTCGCTCTGAAGAATGTGCGCCTTACAGGTATCTGCAAGCTGAATCTGCAGGATATGAATCGCCTCCGCTTTCTTCTTTTCATCTTCCACCGGGAACAGGATTTCCACCCGTTTATCCAGATTTCTGGGCATCCAGTCCGCACTTCCCATATAGACCTCTTCCTGACCATTATTCAGGAAATAGAAGATCCGGGCATGCTCCAGGAAATTACCCACAATGGAGCGAACGCGGATATGCTCGCTGACACCGGGAATGCCCACCTTAAGACAGCAGATTCCCCGGACGATCAGATCGATCTCCACTCCTGCAGCAGATGCCTCGTACAAAGCTGCAATAATTTCCCTGTCACACAGAGAATTCATTTTCGCAATTATTTTTGCCGGCTTTCCTCTTTGGGCATTTTCCGTCTCCCGGCGAATCAGATCCATAAACGTATCCCGAAGCCAGATGGGCGCCACAGCCAGCTTATTCCAGGACAGGGGTTCCGAATATCCGGACAGCATATTGAACACTGCCGTCGCATCCTCTCCGATCGCCGGAGAGCAAGTCAGAAGACCGCAGTCCGTATAGAGCTTCGCCGTGGCATCATTATAATTTCCGGTTCCGAGATGTACATATCTTCGGATCCCTTCCTCTTCCCGGCGGACCACAAGCGTAATTTTGCTGTGTGTTTTAAGGCCCACCAGACCATAAATTACATGACAGCCGGCCTTCTCCAGCATCTTTGCCCATACAATGTTATTTTCTTCATCAAACCGTGCCTTCAGCTCCACCAGCACACTGACCTGCTTGCCGTTTTCCGCAGCCTGCGCCAGAGCAGCTATGATAGGGGAATTACTGCTTACCCGGTACAGGGTCTGCTTGATTGCCAGCACCTCCGGATCCTTTGCGGCCTGCTTCACAAAGTTTACCACCGGGTCAAAGCTCTGATATGGATGATGCAGCAGGATATCTCCGCGGCGGATCTGAGCAAAAATACTCTCCTCTGTCATGGTCTCCGGCACCGGCGAAGGCTCATGCTTCGGGACCTTGTATTCATCAAAGCCGTCCATGCCGTACATCTTCATAAGAAAGGTCAGATCCAGCGGGCCGTTGATCCTGTAAATCTCGGATTCACGCACATCAAATTCCTTTTTCAGAATTTTACATAGCTGCTTATCCATGGAGTCCTCTATCTCCAGACGGATCACTTCCCCCCACTGCCGGCGCTTCAGCTGCTTCTGGATTTCCTTCAGGAGGTCTGCCGCTTCGTCTTCATCAATGGTAAGATCCGCATTTCTCATGATCCGGTAAGGATGGGCACAGATGACATCGTAGCTGGAAAAAAGCATGGAAATATTCCGTTCTATGATCTCCTCCAGAAGAATTACCTTTCTCATACCCTCTTCCCCGGACGGAAGCTCCACGATCCTGGGGAGCACCGACGGAACCTGAACCGTTGCGAATTCCACTTCCGAAGCCTTGTCATCCTTTTTTTTCACCAGGGCACCGATATTTAAGGTCTTGTTGCGCACAAGAGGGAACGGCCGGGAGGAATCCACGGCCATGGGCGTCAGTACCGGATAGACATTCTCCAGGAAATACTGATCCGCATATGCACGCTCCGCCTCATTCATATCCTCATGCTCCCGGATCACATTCAGGCCGCAGCTGCGAAGAGCCGGAATCAGGGAACGAAGCAGCGTGGAATACTGTACATTCACCAGTTCATGCACATCTTTATTAATGGCTTCCAGCTGCATAGTCGGTGTCATCCCCGCCATATCCGGCTTTGTATACTTTGCATTGACCATATCCTTCAGGGAAGCCACGCGGATCATAAAAAACTCATCCAGATTGGAAGCGGAAATACTGAGGAATTTCAGCCGCTCAAATAAAGGGATGCTCTTATCTCTTGCCTCGGCAAGTACACGGTCATCAAACTGTATCCAGCTCAATTCTCTGTTCTTATAATATTCCGATTTCAAAAAATCCATCGTTTTTCTCCTCCAACTTCTATCATTTTTCAGCTTCTGTTCCTGCTTCCTATTTCAGCTTCTTTTTCTGACGGATCTCCGGAACGATCCCGAATACCTCCGCAAAAAATTCCGCCTTATCAGGGAATAATCCCTTCTCCAGCGTGATATCCTCCGAAGTATCCACATTCAGCAGCAGCCGGCTTCCCTTCAGAGAGGCCCGCATTTCCTTGATCTTCTGCCTGTGGCTACGGTCCAGAGCATTCGCCACGCGCACAATTGCCACAAGCTTGGCAATTTTCAGATAGCTCTCCTCCTCAATATCCTCCTTCGCCGCCAGCTCATCAAAGCCGGGAAAATCCGTGGTGACAAAACGGACGATATTGGCAATCAGATTCCGTTCCTTATGAGACAGACCGATAATCTCCGTGGACATGATAATATTATAATTACATTCGGCCGCCCGGGATATGGTAATAAATTTTCCGCAGTGATGGAGCTGAACCGCAATATCCAGAAGCAGACGGTCCCGGTCTCCCAGTCCGGCAGCCCTCTTCACCGCATCAAACACGGTAAGTGCCAGAGAATCCACCACATTGATATGAGGCCGGTCACTCTGATAGCGCTTTGCAATATTTTTAGCTGCCGCCAGAATATCATTTTCAAAGTTATGGCTGCTTTTCATAATCTTATGCTGTTCCGCGTAATCATAGGCCAGCCCGTCACTCAGATTCAGCCCCGGTGCCCATATAAGCTCCGGCTGTATATCCAGAATCAGTCTCCGGTAGATAACAATGGCCGGAAGGATCAGCGATTCATTTTCTGCAGGAATGCCCAGTTCCTTCGCCATCTGCCTCGGAGAAAGCTTCATCAGCCAGTCAAAATTCTCCAGCAGTTCCTCCTTCGTCACAAACTCATTATTATCCTTCTTCCGGAACCGGCGGACAACATAATTTATGTAATCTCCCACAAGGATTGCACTGCGGATCTCCCGATCCTTGATATACATCTTTTTAAATGAATTGATCTCATTATTAACGAGATCCTCAATCATGGCGATCTGATAAGCCGATCGGTCCTCAAGCCCGGAAAGACGTTCCCGGATACGAATAATTCCCATACGGATATTCTGGGTGGTAACAAGCTTATCTTTGTCAAAAAGAGACAGCTGAATACTTCCGCCTCCGATATCGAAAATTGCCGTTCCCTTCTGAATCATTTTCTCAAAAGCAGTTCCCTGATAGGCGATGGATTTGTACCCCAGAAAGCGCTGCTCCGAGTTGCTCAGAGCCTCCACCACGATTCCGGTACGAACCTTGATATGATCCAGAATGATCAGGGCATTATCCGCCTCCCGGATCGCACTTGTGACACAGGCCCGGCAGTCCGTCACCTGATACTCTTTCATAATATTTGTAAAATCAATCAGAACCTCACAAAGCTCATCCACAACCTCGGGTGCTATCCTGCCCGTGGTATAGGCATATTTCCCAAGATCCAGCCTCCGGCGAATATAGGTGATCTCCTTCATCCCGTATTTTGCCGACAGCTCAAAGATTTTCATTCCGACCTCATAAGATCCGATATCAATTCCTGCAAATGTTGTGATCTGCATAACGTTCCCACCTTTCGGGAATTTTTTCTTTCTATTGTACACGTTTTCGGTAAAAAACTCCATAGGGATCGTGCATTTTACAGGAATTTTACTCAAAAAGCAACGGCACAAAAAAGAGAGCACCGACTTCAGTGCTCTCCTGCTGTTATATTTAAAACGATTCGTATTTATATGATTGATATATCACTTATCTGACATGTACCTTCTATTATAGATTTATGTTTTCGGTGGTCTGTACCTTCCTTTACTTAAATTTCTAATAGAAAATATTCTCTGTTCTCTGCGCTCCTCCGGTTTCTCGAAGCTCTGCTTTTCGAAAGCTCTACTGAGGCGGTCTGCATCCTACACCTGCGTTCCTGCTGCTTCGGTAATCTGCGCCTTCCCTTTCACCGCATATTCAAAACCCTTTCTGTCTTCGATTCCCTGATCAGACATTTGTCACATTTCACGATTATTTACTATACTTATGTTCTCTTTCTTATATTTCGAAGATGGTCATGTCATAGCGTATATCGATTCAGATATCAAATACATTTATCCCATATTCAGTTGTTCTGCTTCTGCCGTCCATTCATGTAAACTGTCTTTTCAGAACATCTGCATCCACTCTGCGTATTTCCAAATACGGAATCATCTGTCCGTCTGCCGAAGCTTCCGGTAAGATTGTTCTTATTTTCCGTTCTTTATGCGGTTCCCATCTCTACATGAATTCTGGACTTTTCAACCTCATCAACCACTTCGTATCTTCCGAAATAACTGATGAGGATAAGCTCCGTCTCAGGTCCCATCGGAATCACCCTTTCTGTCGGAATTCTCTTTCCTTTTATGATTTGATTATATAGGATGTCCGCATATTTGTCAATACTATTTTTTATTTTTTATTCAATTAATTGTAATTTGATTTCATATTTTTTAAATTGTGTGTTTATTTTATTATTTTCAATCAATTTGCGCACTTCTTATTCCGCAGTTCCGCAGAGAATCCCGGCAAATACCTCCGGAGGCATCCCGTACAGATATGCACGCAGATCCACGGCTTCCAGCTTTGCAAGGACGGCATCTGTTCTTAACGGACAGCCGCAAAGCAGAGCTTCCAGTTCCTCAACAGGCCTGCTTCCCAGGAAATCTCCCCGGATGGAAAGTGCTTCCACAAAGCCTCCCAGGACACGCATGCTGATCCGAACCGTGCCGCATCCCTCCACACGCTTTTTCTTTTCGATATCATACACCGTAAAATTCCCGTAATTCCATTCCCAGGCATCGTACCGTTTTTTCCTGAGCTCCTCCACACAGGCAAGATCTTCTTTCGTCCATGAATACTGCGCCGGATGGGAGGTACCGAATACCTTTTCCCTGAGGACAGCTGCGAACTGAGGAACCGTAAGCTCCATTCCCGTGCATTCCGCCAGATTCACCACCCGGGAAGGAACGGATTTTACCCCCTTGGATGCGATCTTATCCTCCGGGACCTTCAGCACCTGCCCCATCACCCGGCTGTCCACACGGATCAGAATCGTCCCGTGATGCATGGTTCTTCCGTCTTCCTGATATCTGGCATTGCCGGAAAACTTTCTTCCATTCACCGTCACATCATTTCTCCCCTGCAGCCGGGCATCAATTCCGAATTCCCGGCATGCCGAAAGGAGCGGTCCGGCAAACCGCTCCATGGATAATTCCGGATCTTCTCCGTCCACAATATAGGTGAAATTCAGATTTCCAAGATCATGATATACGGCGCCGCCTCCGGAAAGCCGGCGTACCACAGGAATCTGATGTTCGGATGCATAGGGAAGATTCACCTCTTCCCTTGCATTTTGATGCTTCCCGATAATCACCGCAGAGCGGTTCTGCCAGAGCATGAAATATTCCTCTTTGCGGCTCAGCCTCTGAAAGGCATATTCCTCCAGAGCAAGATTAAACGATGGTTCAACAGACGGACTCTCCAGATAAATCATCCCGATCCCTCCTTATCAGAAAAGATCCAGGATTCTGTCGATCAGGCTCTTTTTCTTAGTTGCTCCGTCTTTGGCTGCTTCCTTCTTTTCCTCCGCTGCGGAAGGCATTTCCCTCTCTCTCTGAATCTCCTCAGGCGTATAATCCGGCTGCGAAGCACGGATATCTGCCACCAGCTGATCATACTTCTCATTATATGCTTTGCGCACATCGTCCGGTGCATAATCGGTCTTCTTTATGACATTTTTCCCCATATCCTTTTCATATCTGTAAACCGCGCAAAGACGTACCATACACAAAACCGCCTGCTTTTTCACCGCCAGCGTATCAAGACCCGCCACATCGTCTCCAAGCTTTGCCGCTGCTTCCAGGGCATCTGCGCTCAGACGCATGCAGTCACGGTACGACTGTACGGTTTCGGCTGTGGGAGAAGTCCCTTCAAAAACCTCCTTTGCCTTATCAAGCTGCCCCAGAACTTCCTTTGTGAAATTTTCATACAGCTCTTTTTTCTTTTCTTCATCCCCTTCACAAAGCGCAGCCGCTTTTCCAAACAGCTCTATGCCACTTTCCAGAGAAAGTCTGGATAAATCATTCCTGGCAGCCTGTGCATATGCATGGCATGCGAACACATCAAAATCTGCTTCTTTCGCCTCCTCCTTTTCCGTGCACAGCTTCTCCAGTGCCTCCATCTGCCGCTCCTCATACAGTTTTCTTACATCCTCCATGAAATAATTCCTCCTCTATAAAAAAATTATATTGCATCCCCTATATCCTTCTTCTGTCCCAGCAGATAATCGATAAACTGCTGCGCCGTGCGGCCGGACAGCCCCCCGTGGCTCAGCTCCCACTGATTTGCCTTGAGGAACAGCTCCTCCTCCGGCATCTGAATACCGTTTCTGTCGGCCAGTACCTTTACAATATTCATAAATTCCTTTTTGCTCGGCCCGACGAAGAAAATGGACACGCCAAACCGTGCAACCAGGGACAGCTTCTCCTGTACCGTGTCGGAGGCATGCAGATCATCTCTTCTCTCTTCCTTGTCGCTGAATTTTTCACGAACCAGATGTCTTCGGTTGGAAGTGGCATAAATCAGCACATTGTCCGGCTTTCGCTCCAGTCCTCCTTCAATAACTGCCTTCAGATATTTATACTCTATCTCAAATTCCTCAAAGGAAAGATCGTCCATGTAGATGATAAACCGGTAATTCCGGTTCTTGATCTGGGAAATCACACTGTTCAGATCCTGGAACTGATGCTTGTACACCTCAATCATCCGAAGTCCCTGATCATAATACCGGTTCAGGATCGCCTTAATACTGCTGGATTTCCCGGTGCCTGCATCTCCGAACAGCAGGCAGTTGTTGGCAGGACGCCCTTCCACAAAAGCTTCCGTATTGTCAATCAGCTTCTTTTTCGGGATCTCGTAGCCAACCAGATCATCCAGCTTCACGTGGGCAATATTGGTAATCGGAACGATCTGCGCTCCCTCCTGGGTATGCTCCACCCGGAAGGCTTTATGAAGCCCCAGCTTTCCGACACCGAAATCCTTATAAAACTCCGTCATGATATCCATGAACACATGCTCATTTTCAGCCTCTCCCAGCTTTCTGCTGGTCTCGCAGATCCGGTCCCGGATTCTCTTGTTGAAGGTCTTGCTGTGCTCATTGACATTCTGATAATCCAAAAGAAGAGAAATTCCATTGACTCCCAGCGTCTTCTCGATCCTGGTCAGATCGAAATCAAAAAGCTCTTTGAAAATGGCAAAATCATTCAGCGCCACCGGATTAATGCTTCCCTCCACCGGCCCCACGATCTCGCAGGCCATGCTGAAGGCGTTTTCATTATTTACCAGCAGATAGGTCAGATAATTATGCCAGAGATTCCCTTCAAATCCATGGCTTCCGGCCAGCTCCACCAGACCATTGATACAGTCATACAAAAGAGCGGTGATATCCTCCCGGTTATAATACTCGTTGTCATAATGATCCATGATCCAGGTCATATCCTCAAGGATCTGCCCGTCTTCAAAATGCTTGTACAATATCAGCTGATTTACATTCGGCATATCTTTTTCCTTCTTTTCTTTGGTTCTGCTTCTTTTGCTCTAATAATTTCCGAGGATTCTCATATTTCTTGTCTCATCCCGCAGTCCCCGGAGCGCATTTTTTACAGCGCTGTCATTTAAATTTCCTTCGAAATCAATAAAAAACCGGTATTCCCAGTTACGTCCCTCGATCGGGCGTGATTCGATCTTGCACATGTTCAGTCTATTATAAATAAAATGAGACATAGCATGATACAGGGAACCGCTCTCATGGGCAATCTCACAGCAGATGCTGATCTTTTCCGCATCCTTCCGGTAAATTTTCTGATTGGTAACAATAATAAAACGGGTGGAATTGCTGGAATTATAGCTGATCTCCGGCTCCAGAATATCCAGTCCGTAAAGTCTTGCCGCCAGACTGTTTCCTATAGCTGCCCTGGATTTATCCTGCTCTCTTGCAACCATCTGAGCTGCTGCAGCCGTATTGGACATACTGATCTGCTGCCAGCCGTGCTCCTCTAGGTAACGGGCCGTCTGCATCAGTGCCTGAGGATGGGAATATACCGCCTGAATATCCGAAAGCTTTGCTCCCTTTACCCCCATCAGGCAGCTCTCGATCTTAAGCACCTGCTCTCCCACAATATAATTTTCAAACTCCACCAGAAGATCATAGATCTCACTGACAATTCCGGCAGACGAGTTTTCAATAGGCAGCACGGCAAAATCCGCCATGCCCTCCTCGATAGCCTCCATGGCCTCCCGGAAGGATGCCACATGAAAGCTGTTGACCCTGTCGCCGAAATAGGCCCGCATGGCCGCCTCACTGTTGGCGCCCTCTACGCCCTGAAATACCACACGAACCTTTTCCTTCTCTATGGAAGGGACCTCCATAAACGCCAGCTTTCCGATGGCTCCCGCCTCGGCCAGCAGCTGATACTGAAGCTTCCGGCTCATGGACATGATCTGCTCAAACAGCTCCTCAATCCCGTGGCGGTAAAAATCATTGGAGGCAAGCCCGGTCAGAGTACTGATCTTGGCCTTTTCCCGCTCCTTATCCAGCACCTTTTTCCCGGTACGGATCTTATATTCCGCCACCTCCCGGCAGACATTCATTCTCCGCTCGTACAGATCCACGATCTGACGGTCAATTTTATCAATTTCTTCTCTCAGTACGGTTAAATCCGTCATGGCAGCTCCTTCTCCATTTCCTCTATCGTTTTGTTCAGCACCGGATGGCGAACCCACGGTGCAATCTGTTTCATCGGCCGCAGGACAAAATCCCGGTTCTGCATATCCCTGTGGGGAATGGTCAGTACCTCATCCTCCAGCACCAGATCATCGTAAAACAGGATGTCCAGATCCAGTGTCCGAGGTCCCCATCTTCTGGCGCGTACCCTGCCTGCCTTTTGCTCTATCCCGTGAAAGCAGTCAAGGAGCTCATGGGGCGTCAGCAGCGTCTGAAGCTTCATGCATCCGTTCAGAAACGGATCCTGATCCGTCACTCCATAGGGAGCCGTCATAAGAAAATCCGAAACCGTTTCCACCCGGATCCCTTCCGTGTCACGGAGTGCATTTACCGCACCGGCCAGATAAGCCTCCCGGTCTCCCATATTGGAGCCCAGCGCCGCATATACCGTGTGCCACTTCCTGGTGATCTTCACGGACACACTTTCCACGGAAAGCCCAATGGGTGCCCACGGCTTTTTCAGCTCCAGGGTCACCTGGGAAAGGAGCGGAAACTGCAGCAGCAGATACTCTGCCGTGTGCTCAGCCGCAGCCTCGATCAGGTGATAGGTATGCTCTTCCAGAAATGTCTTTATTTCATGGCAAACGGTTCCGTAATTGACGGACTCCTCCAGGCAGTCGGTTTTTCCCGCTTTTCTTGTATCCATAAAAAGCTCCGCCGAAACAAGAAATTTCTGTCCAAGCACCTGCTCCTCCGGATACACCCCATGGCGGCCAAAAAGCTCCAGATCCGTAATAATAATCTTATCCATCATGACTCTATTCTCTTCTCTCTCAAAATCGATTCTGTCATAAGAACCGCCCTGCGGTTGGCCTTCACATCATGCACCCGAAGGAACGAACAGCCCTTCATCACGCCGAGGACAGAGGTGGCGATGGTACCCTCCAGCCGTTCCTCAGACGGCAGATCCAGTGTCAGGCCAATCACGGATTTTCTGGATGTCCCCAGAAGCACCGGAAATCCCAGATCTGTCACCTGTTCCAGCTTGTGGAGCACCTCCAGATTATTTTCATAGGTCTTTCCAAACCCTACTCCGGGGTCCAGAATGATCTGCTCCCTGCGGATCCCATGCCGGTAAGCAATCGCCACCGTCTCCTTAAGATCGTTCAGCAGATCCTTCATGTAATGATAATATACCGCATCCTTCCGGTTGTGCATCAGACAGCAGGGAAGCTCATATTTCGCAATGACATCCGCGATCCGCTCGTCATATTTCAGCCCCCAGATATCATTGATCAGATCCGCACCCGCCTGTACCGCCGCTTCTGCCACCG
>JALERW010000085.1 GCA_022763925.1 Lachnospiraceae bacterium | reverse complement strand
GACGAATATGTTTCCGTGGAGCACCTGTTTCTTGCCCTGTTAAAGCAGCCCAATCCGGCGCTGAAGGAAATTTTCCGGGAGTACGGGATCACCAGGGAACGGTTCCTTCAGGCGCTGTCCACCGTGCGCGGCAATCAGCGGGTGACCAGTGATAATCCGGAGGCAACCTATGATACACTGAATAAATACGGCTACGACCTGGTGGAGCGGGCAAGGGATCAGAAGCTGGATCCGGTCATCGGGCGGGACGGCGAGATCCGTAATGTGGTCCGCATCCTTTCCCGTAAGACAAAGAATAATCCGGTCCTCATCGGTGAACCCGGTGTCGGCAAGACCGCAGTTGTGGAAGGCCTGGCGCAGCGTATTGTGCGCGGGGATGTACCGGAAGGCCTTAAAAATAAAAAGCTGTTTGCCCTGGATATGGGAGCCCTTGTGGCAGGTGCCAAGTACCGCGGAGAGTTTGAGGAGCGTCTGAAGGCAGTTCTGGAGGAAGTGAAGAGCAGCGAAGGGCAGATTATTCTGTTTATTGATGAGCTGCACACCATTGTCGGAGCAGGAAAGACGGATGGTGCCATGGATGCGGGCAATATGCTGAAGCCCATGCTGGCCAGAGGAGAGCTGCACTGTATCGGTGCCACCACATTGGATGAATACCGTCAGTATATCGAGAAGGACGCGGCTCTGGAGCGGAGATTCCAGCCGGTTATGGTGGATGAGCCTACGGTGGAGGATACCATTTCCATTCTCCGTGGCCTGAAGGAGCGCTATGAGGTATTCCACGGCGTGAAGATTACGGACTCTGCGCTGGTATCCGCGGCAACGCTTTCCCACCGGTATATTTCGGATCGTTTCCTTCCGGATAAGGCCATTGACCTGGTGGATGAGGCATGTGCCCTGATTAAGACCGAGCTGGATTCCATGCCTGCGGAGCTGGATGAGCTGAGAAGAAAAATCATGCAGCTGGAAATTGAGGAGGCAGCGCTGAAGAAGGAGACCGATAAGCTGAGCCAGGAACGCCTGGAGGACCTTCAGAAGGAGCTGGCGGAGCTTCGGGATGAATTTAATGCAAAGAAAGCCAGCTGGGATAATGAGAAGAATTCGGTGGAAAAGCTTCAGAAAATCCGTGAGGAGATCGAGGATCTGAACAAGCAGATTCAGAGCGCCCAGCAGAACTATGACCTGGAGAAGGCTGCCGAGCTGCAGTACGGAAGACTGCCGCAGCTGAAAAAGCAGCTGGAGCAGGAGGAAGAGATCGTAAAGAACAGGGATATGACCCTGGTGCATGAAGCCGTAACGGAGGATGAGATTGCGAAGATCATTTCCCGCTGGACAGGAATTCCGGTGGCTAAGCTGACAGAGAGTGAGCGGAACAAGACGCTTCATCTGGATGAGGAGCTTCACAAGAGAGTCATCGGACAGGATGAGGGCGTGGAGAAGGTGACGGATGCCATCATTCGTTCCAAAGCCGGAATCAAGGATCCCAGTAAGCCGATCGGTTCCTTCCTGTTCCTGGGACCTACCGGAGTGGGAAAGACGGAGCTGGCCAAGGCGCTGGCGGCGAGCCTGTTTGACGATGAACAGAACATGGTGCGTATCGATATGAGTGAGTATATGGAGAAATATTCGGTATCCCGTCTGATCGGAGCGCCTCCGGGATATGTGGGTTACGAGGAAGGCGGTCAGCTGACGGAGGCTGTACGGAGAAAGCCGTATTCCGTTGTTCTGTTTGATGAGATTGAAAAGGCACATCCGGATGTATTCAATGTGCTTCTGCAGGTTCTGGATGATGGACGTATCACAGATTCGCAGGGAAGAACGGTGGACTTTAAGAATACGATCCTGATTATGACCTCCAACATTGGTTCTTCCTATCTGCTGGATGGGATTGACGAAAACGGGGAGATCCGTCCGGATGCACAGAATCAGGTCATGAATGATCTGCGTGCTCACTTCCGTCCGGAATTTCTGAACCGGCTGGATGAGACGATCATGTTTAAGCCACTGACAAAGGATAATATCGGAGCGATTATTCAGCTGATGATGTCAGATCTGAACCGCCGGCTGGAAGACCGTCAGATTACGGTAGAGCTTACCGGGGAAGCCCAGCAGGCGATTATCGACGGAGGCTATGATCCGGTGTACGGCGCACGTCCTCTGAAGCGGTATCTGCAGAAATATGTGGAGACACTGTCGGCCAGACTGATCCTTTCCGGAGATGTGGGCGAGGGCGATATCATAGAAATTTATGTGGATGGCTCAGGAAAACTGAAGGCCCGTGTAAAAGAATAAAAATTTTCAGGAGTGAAACGGCCGCCGCCGGGAGACATGGAGTTTCCCGACGGCGGCCGTCTTTGGAAGACGATTCAAAAAGAAGCATCTTTCATCAGATAAACTGATTTTGCTGCCGATCATAATGATAATCAATGGAAGAAAGCTTTTCTGAAATTGCATTCATCGGTACGCCGACTCCCTTGCACAGATCCTCCAGGGAATCATAATGGTCCCGCAGCAGGGTATTTACGTAGCTTAAAAGCATAACCGGATCCTTGGGCATAGGATATCCATCCTTTCTGATGATATTCATCTATAGTTTTTTGACATGAAAGATTTTATTCGGGGCAGCGCTCCGGCTTGGGGCATTCGTACAGGGGACGTATCTTCTTCCGGTAGATCCGGATAAAAAGAACGGTGCTCAGAGTGATGGATACAATTTCTGCCAGGGGGAAGGCCCACCATACTGCATTGACTCCAAAACTGACGGCCAGAAGATAGGCCAGCGGAAGCAGGGTGACAAGCTGCCGGCAGGCGGAAACGATCAGGCTGTAGACGCCGTTTCCCAATGCCTGGAACACAGAACCGAGGCTGATGCAGATCCCGGCAAACAGAAAGCTGATGCTGATGATCCGAAGCGCAGGGATACCGAGGGAGAGCATATGCTCCGACGCATTGAAAAAGGCAAGCAGCCTGTCCGGAATGAACTGGAACAGAAGGACCCCTGCCAGCATGATGCATTCTGCGATACAGGTCCCGAAGCGTACCGTCTGTATGATGCGTTCCGGCTTTCGGGCACCGTAATTATACGCGATGATCGGAACCACACCGTTGTTCAGTCCGAACACCGGCATGAATATGAAGCTCTGAAGCTTAAAATAAACTCCGAAGACAGAAACAGCGGTGGCGGAAAACAGAAGAAGAATTTTATTGATGCCGTAGGTCATGACAGAGCCGATGGACATCATGATCAGGGACGGAATTCCGACACGGTAGATATTCCGTATGGTTTCCGCATGAGGATGAAAGCCCTTTATGCGGATGCGGATATCGGTATTTCTGGTGAAGTTGAAAAATACAGACAGAAACATGCCGATAAACTGTCCGATGACCGTGGCGGCAGCTGCTCCTGCCACGCCCATGCGGGGAAATCCCAGAAGGCCGAAGATCAGAATGGGGTCCAACACAATATTGATAATGGCACCCAGTCCCTGGGTGATCATATTATAAAAGGTACGGCCGGTGGACTGCAGCAGCCGTTCTCCTGTGATTCCGAGAAAAATACCCATGGAGAACACACAGCAGATAAAAAGATAGTCAGAGCCATAGGAGATAATCTGCGGATCAGAGGTCTGGGAAGAAAAATAAAGGCGGGAGAAAAACAAGCCGAAAATACAAAAGGCAAGAGAACTCAAAACCGCCAGAAACAGCCCATTGGAAGCGGCTTTGTTGGCATTGTCATAATTCTTTTCACCGAGACTTCGGGAGAGCAGGGCATTGATACCCACACCGGTTCCGGAGGCAACGGCAATCATCAGGTTCTGTACCGGAAACGCAAGAGAAACGGCGGCCAGAGCATTTTCTCCCAGACGGGAGACATAGATACTGTCCACAACGTTATACATGGCCTGAACCAGCATGGACAGGATCATTGGAAGGGACATGGTAATTAAAAGTCTTTTTACGGGCATGATGCCCATTTTGTTTTCTTCTGGGCCGTCGGTCCTTAGCATGGCAGATCCTCCTTTGTGTATGCGTTAACCATTATAGGGGGATATAAAATAATTGTCAATAAGAAGCAAGGGTGACGCATATAGTGGAAGAAAGAAAATGCATTCGGATGGAAAAGGGTTTGAAGAGGAAGGGAAAACCAGTTGTCTTTGTGGCTTTATTTCTGATGGCGGTAAGCGCTTTTCAGACAGAAGAGGTGACAAGAAGCATCAGTCGGGAAACGGTGCTGGAGACAGTCTCTGAAGGAGTCATTTCCAAAGAACCCGCGGAGGAAGATCGTATGAAAATTGCGCTGACGTTTGATGACGGTCCGCATCCGGTTTACACCCCCCGTTTGCTGGACGGCCTGAAGGAACGTGGGGTGAAAGCCAGCTTTTTTGTGGTGGGAGAAAATGCAAAGGACAATCCCGGGCTGATTGAGCGGATGTATGAAGAGGGGCATCTGATCGGAAACCACACCTATTCCCATGTACAGCTTACGGGAATTCCGGAAGAGGAGGCCTGTGAGGAGTTGTTAAAGACGAGCCGTGAGGTGGAAAAAATTACAGGGGAGCATCTGGAGTATGTTCGTCCGCCGTTTGGAAGCTGGAATGACCGGCTGGACTGTGATATTCTGATGATTCCGGTGCTGTGGTCGGTGGATTCCAGAGACTGGACCACTACAAATGTATCAGAAATTGTTCAAAGAGTAGTGACGCAGGCAAGGGAAAATGATATTATTTTAATGCATGATTATTATGCTTCCAGTGTGGAGGCGGCACTGCAGATCGTGGATCAGCTGAAGGAAAGAGGCTATGAATTTGTGACGGCGGATGAACTGATCGTCAACTGAAGCCGGGCTGAATGGATGAAAGGACGTACGAAATGGATTTGTTTGACTATATGAGGGAAACGAAGCTGGAAAAGGAGAGCCCTCTGGCTTCCCGGCTTCGGCCAAGAACATTGGATGAGGTAGTGGGGCAGCAGCATATTATTGGGAAGGACAAGCTGCTTTACCGGGCAATCCGGGCGGACAGGCTCAGCTCCGTTATTTTTTACGGCCCTCCGGGAACCGGAAAAACGACCCTTGCCAGAGTGATCGCGAATACAACCAGCGCTGATTTCAGGCAGATCAATGCCACCTCGTCCGGGAAGAAGGATATGGAGGAGGTCATTGACCGGGCGAAGGAGAATCTCGGCATGTACGGGAAGAAGACGATTCTGTTCATCGATGAGATTCATCGGTTTAATAAGGGGCAGCAGGATTATCTGCTTCCGTTTGTGGAGGACGGAACCGTGATACTGATCGGGGCAACGACGGAGAATCCCTATTTTGAGGTGAACAGCGCGCTGATTTCCCGCTCCGTTGTTTTTGAACTGAAGCCGCTTGAACCGGAGGAAATGAAAGAGATCATCCGCCGGGCTGTGTATGATGAAGTGCGGGGGATGGGAGCCTATCAGGCGGATATTGACCAGGATGCGCTGGAATTTCTGGCAGATATCGCGGGGGGCGATGCCAGGCAGGCGCTGAATGCGGTGGAGCTTGGAGTTATGACCACGGAACCGTCAGAGGACGGAAGGATTCATTTGACCCTTTCCGTAATTTCAGAATGTATCCAGAAGCGTGCAGTGGGTTATGACAAAAAGGGAGATAACCATTATGATACCATTTCCGCATTTATTAAAAGCATGCGGGGCTCGGATGTGGACGCAGCGGTTTTCTATCTGGCAAAAATGCTGTATGCGGGAGAGGATATCCGCTTTATCGCGCGCAGAATCATGATATGTGCGTCGGAGGATGTGGGAAATGCGGATCCCATGGCGCTGACGGTGGCGGTGTCCGCGGCCCAGGCGGTGGAGCGGATCGGGATGCCCGAGGCACAGATCATTCTTTCCCAGGCGGCTTCTTATGTGGCGGCAGCTCCCAAGAGCAATTCTGCAGTGAATGCGATCTATGATGCCATGGAGGCTGTACGGACGACGAAGACGACGGTCCCTTCTCATCTTCAGGATGCACATTATAAAGGGGCGAAGGATCTCGGAAGAGGAACCGGTTATAAATATGCCCATGATTATCCGAACCATTATGTAAAGCAGCAGTATCTCCCGTCGGAGCTGGAAGGCCGGACATTCTATCATTTTTCTGACAACGGATATGAAAAAGAGCTGGAAGAGCATCTTCGCAGGATCAAAAGAGAATAAAGTATAAAACGGTACAGGCATCCGATAAAAAGAGCCTGTACCGTTTCTTTACAGAAGCTGCTCCATAAGATAAGCATAAATGGAGGAGCTTTTCTTTTCCCAGTTATTGCAGATAGAGGAGGCGGACGACTCGTCGGGAACGGTGAGCGTAAGACGGATCAGCTCCGAGTCCCCTTCTTTTACCTGGCAGCACACCTCATAATCCTGTGAAGTGGTACGGTAATAGTCCGCAAGGACGGATACTTCATTTTTCAGCTGGTACTGTTTTTCTTTCAGATAGGAGACAATGTCATCCACGATTGCCTGGGGAATCCGGTCCTTGAAATAGGACAGAGTGCTTTTTCCCTCCTGCGTATTCCGGTAATAGGTCGTTCCCCGCATCGCATCCTTGCGGATCAGTCCGCTGTCAAGGAGCTCGTTCAGCGCCTGCTGGATCGTAAAGTAATTTGTGTATTCTTTCTCGAGTATGAATTCTGAAATCTGATTTGTGGTCAGGGGAAAATCCACCCGCTCCAGCATAAACAGAATAATCAGTTTATAAAGGGTAAGGGAATCTCTCATCAGCTGTCACACTCCTTCCACTGTTTTCCCTGCCAGGAATTTCGCAGTTTCATTTCATGATGAATCGTGTTCAGAACCTTCTTCTTGTCCGCACTCCACAGCGGAGCGAGGAGCAGTTCCTTTGGCCCATCGCCGGTGATCCGGTGGATGGTGATGGCCGGGTCCAGATGCTCGATACAGGTGATCAGAATATCAATATATTCTTCCATGGAAAAGAGCGGAATCTGCATGCTGGCCAGGTCCGTGCCTTTCAGTACATGCATGAGCTGAAGCTTGATACCGTCGATTCCGGCGTGAGCCAGGTAGTCTGCGGTAGCCAGCATATCCTCCCTTGTCTCGCCGGGGAGCCCCAGGATGACATGAACAATCACGGTAAGGCCCCGCTCTTTCAGGGCATGAAGCGCCTGCTCAAATACCGGAAGGTCATATCCGCGGCGGATCCGTTTCGCCGTAGTATCATGGATGGTCTGAAGCCCCAGCTCTACCCACACCGGCTTGATGCGGTTCAGCCGGGCAAGCAGCTCAAGAACGTCCGGAGGCAGACAGTCCGGCCGGGTGCCTATGGAAAGAACGGCAATGTCCGGATGCAGTATTGCTTCCGTGAACAGAGCAGAAAGTCTGGATACGGGCGCATAGGTATTCGTATAGGCCTGAAAATAGGCAATAAATTTCTGGCCGCGGTATTTCCCCGGGATGGCCTTGCCGGCCAGCGTCCGGTCCTGAAATATCTTTTTGCCGGCTTCAATCTGGTCGGAAATGGAAAGGGTGCGATCCGGGGCAAAATCTCCGGAGCCCCCGGCACTGCAGAAAATACAGCCGCGGGTGTCCAGTGTGCCGTCCCGGTTCGGACAGGTCATTCCTCCGTCCAGGGAGATTTTATACAGTTTTTGTCCGAAGCGTCGTTTTAATTCCCAGTCCAGGGAGTGATAGGGCTTCTGCCCGAAATCCGGCCGCGCGGATCCTTTGACGCAGGAGGGGCCCATCAGCGGATATGATCCTTTACTGCCTGGCTGACGGCCTCTGCTACCCGGGGATTGAATGCTTCCGGCATAATATTATCCTCATTCAGCTCCTCATCCGGTACGAGGGAGGCAATGGCAAGTGCAGCTGCCAGCTTCATTTCTTCCGTGATCTGTGTTGCCCGCCCTTCCAGGGCACCCTTGAAGATTCCCGGGAAAGCGACAACATTGTTGATCTGATTCGGGAAATCGGAGCGGCCGGTTCCTACAACCCTTGCGCCCGCAGCCTTTGCTGCATCCGGCATGATTTCCGGAACAGGGTTTGCCATGGCGAAAATAATGGAGTCCTTATTCATGGAAGCCACCATTTCCGGAGTTACGATATTGGGAGCAGATACTCCGATAAAGATATCGGCACCTTTTAAAGCATCGGCCAGTGTTCCGGTCCGTCCTTCCAGATTGGTTACTTCTGTCATCAGTTTCTGCATCCAGTTCAGATTTTCGGAATTTTTATGGATGATTCCCGCCTTGTCGCACATGGTGATATCCGGGAAACCGTAGTTCAGAAGAAGCTTTGTAATGGCAATGCCCGCACTCCCGGCACCGTTTACGACGATGCGGCAGCTTTCTTTTTCCCTGCCGGTCACCTTCAGAGCATTGATGATTCCCGCCAGAACCACGATGGCGGTTCCGTGCTGATCGTCATGAAAAACAGGGATGTCCAGCTCCTTTTTGAGCCGGTCTTCAATCTCGAAGCAGCGGGGAGCGGAGATGTCCTCCAGATTGATGCCGCCGAATCCGGGGGCAATATTTTTGACGGTTTGGATAATTTCTTCCGTATCCTGAGTCGCCAGACAGATCGGTACGGAATTCACTCCGCCAAATTCCTTGAACAGGCAGGATTTTCCTTCCATTACGGGCATGGCCGCGTAGGCACCGATATTTCCCAGGCCGAGTACGGCGCTTCCGTCGGAGATGACAGCTACCGTGTTGCTTTTCATTGTATATTTGTAAACAGCTTCCGGGTCTTTGGCGATGACCTTGCAGGGCTCCGCGACACCGGGGGTATAGGCGAGTGCCAGATCCTCACGTGTATGAATTGGGGAGATGGAGACGGTCTCCAGCTTTCCGTGCCATTGTTCATGCAGCTTTAAGGCTTTTTCATTCAGAGTCATTTGTAATTCCTCCAGTCCTTGATTTGATAGGGGATTTTTCTTCACAATTTCGTTACTTATTATAAAGGGTAATTGAAAGGATTACAACCGATATTTCTGATGATTGACGGAAAAATGAAAGTATAGTATAATTTTAAAATGATTGTTCATGTCATTTCAGACAAGATTCCCATGGTTTATAAAACATGATAAATGAATGGATCAGGTAGAAGAATGATGCCTGTCAGATAACTGAATCACATAGATTGAAAGGAAATATATATGAAGGAAAAATACGAATCATTGTCAGTAGGAATACTGAAAGAGCTGGCAAAAGCGCGCGGGATGAAGCATGTGTCGGCCATGAAGAAGAGTGAAGTGGTCGAGGCGATGCTGGCATTGGATGAGAAGGAAGAGCAGGAGCGCAAAGAAGCGCTGAAAAGGAAAAACCTTCAGGAAAAGAAGCCGGCAGAGCGTACCGGAGCGGAGAACGGTAAAGAGCATGAGCATCCGGCACCGGAGCGGGAGCGCACTGCAGGAGGAGGAGCCGTCTCTTCCGGACAGGGACGGTATCACGGAAGAAATACGGAACGGAATACGGAACGGAATACAGAAAGAAGTGCGGAACGGAATACGGAGCGTCCCCAGACGGAGGCCGAAGAGAAACCGATCGGTCTGATGGAAAGTGATCTGGACAGTGGGATCACGGCTAACGGTATCCTGGAGGTTATGCCGGATGGCTATGGCTTTATCCGGTGCGAAAATTTTATGCCGGGAGAAAATGACGTCTATGTATCCCCTTCTCAGATACGGAAGTTTAATCTGAAGACCGGGGATATGCTTCTGGGAAACACCAGAATCCGGACCCAGGGAGAAAAATTCAGCGCCCTTCTTTATCTGAAGAGTGTCAATGAATTGCCTCCCTATGAGGCCTCCAGAAGATGCAGCTTCGAGGATATGACACCGATTTTTCCCAATGAGCGCATTCGCCTGGAACGAAATCAGAGCAGTGTTGCCATGCGTATCACAGATCTGATCGCGCCTATCGGAAAAGGACAGAGGGGAATGATCGTGTCTCAGCCGAAGGCAGGCAAAACCACACTCCTGAAAGATATTGCCAAGTCGGTGCTTGTCAACAATCCGGAGATGCACCTGATCATTCTGCTGATTGATGAGCGGCCGGAGGAAGTGACGGATATTCGGGAAGCCATCCAGGGAAAGAATGTTGAGGTGATTTATTCTACCTTTGATGAGCTTCCGGAGCATCATAAACGGGTGTCCGAGATGGTCATTGAGCGGGCCAAGCGCCTGGTAGAGCATAAGCGGGATGTGATCATTCTTCTGGACAGTATTACCAGGCTGGCCAGGGCTTATAATCTGACGGTTCCGCCCAGCGGAAGAACACTGTCCGGCGGACTGGATCCTGCCGCACTTCATATGCCGAAGCGCTTTTTCGGGGCGGCAAGAAATATGCGTCAGGGCGGAAGCCTGACGATCCTTGCGACTGCTCTTGTGGAAACCGGAAGCAAGATGGATGATGTGGTATTCGAGGAATTCAAGGGTACCGGCAATATGGAGCTGGTTCTGGACCGGAAGCTGTCGGAAAAACGGGTATTTCCTGCTATCGATATTGCAAAATCGGGAACCAGACGGGAGGATCTGCTTCTGGATAAGGAGGAACAGGAAGCCGTTGATATTATGCGCAAGGCCATGAACGGCATGAAGCAGGATGAAGCGGTGGAAAGCATTCTGAATCTGTTCGCGCGGACGAGGAATAATCAGGAATTTATTCAGATGGTGAAAAAGACCAGGCTGATTTAGAAGATGGACTGTTTTAAAGAAAGACAGGGAAAGAATGGAGAGGCGGGAACATGAACAGGAAAGAGCAGAAATCAGAGTCTTTTCTTCTGGGAATTCTGCTTGTGATCGCAGGCGGATTCCTGGATGCATACAGCTATGTGGCAAGAGGGAAGGTGTTTGCAACTGCTGAGACCGGAAATATCGTCCTTCTCGGATTGAATCTTGCACAGGGGAATTTTCATAAGGTGCTGTATTATCTGGTGCCCATTACTTCTTATGCGCTGGGCATACTGGCGGCCGAGCAGATCAAGGCGATGCATAAGAACCGGGAGGAGTCGGGCTTTCACTGGCGGCAGATTGTCATTCTGGCAGAGATACTCATCGTTGCAGCCGTGGCATTTATCCCCCAGGGAGAGCTGGATATTGTAGCCAATTCGTCTGTCGCATTTATCTGTTCCATGCAGGTGGAAACCTTTCGAAAGGTACGGGGGAATCCATATGCCACTACCATGTGTACCGGAAATCTGCGAAGCGGGATGGAGCATGTCTATTACTGGCTGGCAGAGAAGGATCGGGTTTCCGGAAAGAAGGCTCTGGAATATTTTGGCATCATCGGATTCTTTATCATAGGAGCGATTCTGGGGGTGGTGTGTGCAGATTCCTGGGGAGGAAGAGCTGCGCTGGTATGCTGCATACCGCTTCTGCTCGTATTTGTGCTGATGTTTGAAAAAGAAGAGGGCAAAGAGCGGCAGAATTTATGCGGATAGTACTTGCATTTTCGCCTGCGCCATGTTACAATGTATAAGCTGTTGAATGCTGTGAGCTTCGACAGGGAACTGCAGGGACTTGCAGGGATCGTCCGGGATATCTTACCGCGGCAACATCAGAGCGGTATTGGCCGGAAAACACGTCCTTTAAGACAGATGAAGTCTGAAGGGCAGGAGTTCACACAATAATTTAATGAGAGGTGAAAATCATGAGAGAAGGAATCCATCCGGCGTATTACCAGGCAACCGTTACCTGCAACTGTGGTAACACATTCGTAACAGGATCTACCAAGAAGGATATTCACGTAGAAATCTGTTCCAAGTGCCATTCGTTCTATACCGGCCAGCAGAAAGCTGCTGCAGCCCGCGGTCGTATTGATAAGTTCAATAAGAAATATGGAATGGGTGCTAAATAGGATAGCTTGTAAAGATAAGGTTGAGGTTGCATAATCTCAACCTATTTTTAAATTTACCGGACAGAGCGGTGCATTTGCATGCGCAGGTCCGAAGGAGAAAGGTATAAGAATGAGAAATTCCGGTATCGGAGGACAGGCGGTAATCGAGGGAATTATGATGCGGAACAGGGACAGGTATTCTGTCGGAGTCCGCAAGCCAAACAAAGAGATCGATGTGAAAGTCGAGGATTACAAAAGCTTTATCAAAAATGAAAAACTGACCCGGATCCCCTTTGTCAGGGGAGTTTTTAACTTTATAGATTCGCTGGTTGTGGGAATGACGACCCTGACATATTCTGCCGGCTTTTACGAGGAAGAAGAGGAAGAAAAAAAGGCAAAGAAAAGCAGAGAGGATCAGGAAAAGGATGAGAAGAAAGAAAAGCTGATGATGGGCGGTACGGTGGCGCTGTCGATCGTGCTTGCGGTATTGATTTTCATGATGCTTCCTTATTTCCTGGCAGACTGCCTGAGGAAGGTGACGGATTCCTACTGGCTGGTTGCTGTTATGGAGGGGATTCTGCGTCTTGCGATTTTTCTCGGGTATATTCTGCTGATATCCAGAATGGAGGATATTCAGAGGGTGTTTCAGTATCACGGGGCAGAACATAAATGTATTAACTGTATTGAGCACGAGATGGAGCTGACGGTGGAAAATGTGAGAAAAAGCTCGAGGCAGCATAAGCGCTGCGGGACAAGCTTTCTTTTGATCGTTATGGTGATCACGATTATTTTCTTCCTGTTTATCCGTGTGGAATCTCCGGTTTTACGGATCGTGGTGCGTCTGCTCCTGATTCCGGTCATTGCGGGTGTATCCTATGAATTTATCCGCCTGGCCGGGCGAAGCGAGAATCCCATTGTTACTGCGCTGAGCAGGCCGGGCCTGTGGCTTCAGAAACTGACGACCAGGGAGCCGGATGATGATATGATTGAAGTAGCCATCGCAGCAGTTGAGGCTGTGTTTGACTGGAAAAAATTTCTGACGGGAGCGGACCCGAAGGACTGCGGCGTGAGTGATAAAAATGAAGAATAGAGAAATGCTGGATACAGGTGCGGAACATCTGAAGCGTGCGGGAATTGAAGAATATGTCCAGGATGCATGGCTGCTTTTTTCCTGGGTAAAGCATGTGGACCGGACCTGGTATTATCTCCATATGGAGGAAGAGGCAGCAGAGACAGACAGGGAAGCCTATTTTTCTCTGATCGGGAAGCGGTGCTTAAGGATTCCCCTGCAGTATATTACCGGGAGCCAGGCTTTTATGGGGCTGGACTTTGCGGTGACCCCCGCGGTGCTGATCCCGCGTCAGGACACGGAAATTCTGGTGGAAGCCTGTCTGAAAAGGCTGAAGGCCGGAAGCAGAGTGCTGGATATGTGTACTGGATCCGGCTGTATTCTGATCAGCCTTCTCTATTATGGGGAAAAATGTACCGGAACCGGTGCGGATATTTCTGCCGATGCCCTGTCTGTAGCCAGGAAAAATGCCCAAAGAAACAGCGTGACGGCAGAATTTACAGAGAGTAATCTTTTTGAAAAGATACATGGAAGCTTTGACATGATTGTGTCTAATCCGCCGTATATTGCGACGGAGGAAATAGAAGGGCTGATGCCGGAGGTGCGGGATTACGAACCGAGGCTGGCACTGGACGGAACCGCAGACGGATTGTATTTTTACCGTGAGATTGTCAGGCAGTCCGGAAGCTGTCTGGAAGAAGACGGATGGCTCTGCCTTGAGATCGGATGTGATCAGGCGGAGGCAGTATGCAGTCTGATGGAGCTTGAAGGTTTCAGGGAAACAGAGGTAATTCAGGACCTGTCAGGACTTGACAGAGTCGTGGTGGGGAAAAACAGGAGGAAATGATATGTTTGACAAATTGGAGGATCTTCTGATCCGGTTTGAGGAAATCATGAGTGAGCTGAATGCGCCGAATGTCACGGAGGATCAGAACCGTTTTCGGAAACTGATGAAGGAGCAGAGCGATCTGCAGCCGCTGGTGGATGCTTATAAGGAATATAAAAGCTGTAAGCAGACGGTGGAAGACAGTCTGGAGATGCTGGAATCTGAGTCGGATGAGGAGATGCGGGAGCTGCTGAAGGAGGAACTTTCCGAATCCAGGAAGCGGATAGAGGAGCTGGAGCGGGAACTGAAAATTCTGCTTCTCCCGAAGGATCCCAATGATGACAAAAATGTTATTGTGGAAATCCGGGCAGGTGCCGGCGGAGAAGAAGCAGCGCTGTTTGCTGCGGAATTATACCGGATGTATGTACATTATGCGGAAAGCCGGCGCTGGAAGGTAGAGACGATGGAAGTGGATGAGACCGGAATCGGCGGAATGAAATCCGTGAACTTTATGGTGACCGGGCAGGGGGCTTATTCCGTGCTGAAATACGAAAGCGGTGTGCATCGGGTGCAGCGTGTGCCTGAAACGGAATCCGGCGGACGGATTCACACCTCCACGGCTTCGGTTGCGGTGATGCCTGAGGCAGAGGAAGTGGACGTTCAGATTGATGAAAAGGATATCCGCATTGATGTTATGCGTGCTTCCGGAAACGGCGGACAGTGCGTCAACACAACGGATTCGGCAGTTCGTCTGACACATTATCCCACCGGCATTGTGGTGTACAGCCAGACGGAGAAATCTCAGCTTCAGAATAAGGCAAAGGCATTTGCTCTTCTGCGTGCAAAGCTGTATGATATAGAATGTCAGAAGGCTCACGATGCGGAGGCCGAGGCAAGAAGAAGCCAGATCGGAACCGGAGACCGTTCAGAAAAAATCCGTACTTATAATTTTCCCCAGGGGCGTGTGACGGATCATCGGATCGGGCTGACACTTTACAAACTGGATAAGATTATGGACGGAGATATTCAGGAGATTATTGACGCCTGCATAGCCGCTGATCAGGCGGCGAAGCTGGCAAAGATGAATGAGCAGTAGACAGCAGATGGGCAGGTGTTTATTTCACCTGCCCATAATAGATGATGCCAATGGCTCCCGGGCCTGCATGGGTGCCGATGCTCGGACTGATTTCGTTGATGATGATGTCGGTAAAACCAAGCTCTTCCTTAATTATGTCGGCTATGAAAGCAGCATCGTCCGGACAGTTGCCGTGTACGATGCCTACGGGCATGGAGACATCCGGTTTTGCCTCCAGTGTCTCCTTCATACGGTCAATCAGGGCGCGGAGTGATTTCTTTCTTCCTCTTACTGTGCCGGCAGAGGCAAGGCCGCCTTCGGCAGTTACATAGAGGAAGGGCTTCAGGTTCAGGGCGCTTCCCACTACGGCAACTGTTTTGCTTACCCGCCCGCCTCTTTGCAGGTGGAACAGGTCGTTGACTGTAAACTGTACATGAATATGCTTTTTGAATTCTTCAAGAGCTTCGACTGTTTTTTCGTAAGGATAGCCGCCCTTTTTCAGAAAATTGGCGCGGAGGACCATGAGAGTTTCTCCGAGAGAAACGTTAAGAGAATCAATAACGGTGATTTTGGCTCCTGGATATTGCTCGGACAACTCGCCTGCCACCATGCATACATTGTTGTAGCTGCCGCTTAATGCCGAGGAGAAGGAGATGTGGATGATATCCATTCCCTGATCCAGAAGAGAGCGGAAGCGGCTTTCGATGACTGCGGGATTGCATGCCTGCGATTGAGGAAGTGCGCCGTTTTTCATACGCTCATAGAATTTTTCGGGAGGCATTTGCCGTTCATCCCCATATACAGTATCTCCGAACGAATAGTATTGGGGAATGATGGTGGTGTGGAAGGCTTCTGCGTAATCCTGCGGTATATCAGAGTTGGAATCGGTGGTGATACAATAATCTCTCAAAATGGGTTCCTCCTATTTATTTGATTTTAAAATATTTTGAATATAAAAATATTATGAAAAACATATTGAGTATAGCATGAACGGAAGAAGAAAGCAAATAGTTTTATCGCGGTTTTCTTCTTCCGACTCAAGGTTTAATCTCCGAAGTAATACAGGGCTTTTAAATATCCCTTTTCATCGAATACCGGACGGTTTCCAAAATAGCAGTCGCCCAATGGCTCGGGTTCTTCTGCAGCTGTGTCTGTAAAGTCCATTTCCCGGTACAGGTGAGGGGATTCTTCTTCAGAGGCTTCATACTGGAAGAAATGAAAATAATATTCCTCGCATGCTCCCTTCAGGACATAGACCGGTCCTTTGTAAACGGTGCAGAAGATGGTGTCGTCGCTGGCAAACCAGAGCGTATAGGAATCCGTATCTGCGTGGTAACGAAGCTGAACCTCTTCTTCAAAGCCATCGTGGAGAAAGACAAAGCATGGGGTATCGTCGCCGGCTTTTCCGGTACATTTGAGGGTAATGGTTTCACCGGTGAGTTCGTCCGTTTTCACAGAGAGCTCCTGGCCTGCTGTCAGAGCAAGGTAATCGTTTCGGTCAAGGGTGACCGGCAGGGCGATTTCCCCTTCTGCCTGGTAGTAAATCCCCATATCACGGACCGAAGCTGCAAAGCAGGGAATCGAAACCTGAATTTCTATGCGATCTGTTTTTTGCATGTCAGAAAGGATGGGAAGGTAGGGCGCCTTTGGCAGCTCCTGCCAGGCTTTCAGATTTTGCTCATATACCTGCGGATCAAAGGCCTCCTCTGCCTGCTTCAGAAAACGGATATTGCGTTTTTCCAGTGTATTGAGATGCTCTTCCGGGAAGTTATCCGGTGCATAACGGCCTTCATACCATGGCTGGCTTTCAAAATGGCTTTTCAGCTTTTCGCTTGCAAAAATCCGTCCGTGTGCGGCGTAAAACTGATTTCGGATCAGAGAGAGCTGTTCCTTGTCAAGAAAGAAGAGATCTGCGCTGTTCAGCGGCCGGGTAAAAGCATCCGGCATGAGAAAAGCGTCTGTGGAAAAGTATACATCACCATCGGATCCGTCAGATGATACCTCCTTCAGGATAAGGGATGATGCGTTCCTGTCTGCGGCAGCAAGGCAGAGCGCGTTTTTGGCGTTTGCTGCTTCCGGGGAAATCAGAGCCCAGCAGTCAGTGTCGTCGGTACATGAAAGAGAAAATGTCTGATAAGCTTCTGTAAGCGCGTCCTCCAAAGAGACGGAAAGCATATTCGGATCGTCTGCATTCCCCGGGGAAATCTGCATCCGCAGAGCGGCCTCTCCCTTCAGAAAATAGGAACCGCAGAGCATACGGGCTTTTTCGGAAAGCAGAAGCCGGCGGTCTTCCTCCGGTGTTTGGGATACCGGGGCTTTCTCCTGCGTTTGCGATGACAGATCTTTCTCCGTTGAGGAAGATGCGCCGCAGGAGATCAGACAAGCACATATCAGACTCACGGAAAGTAAAAGAACACATTTTTGGAATATGGATTTCATAGCAGATGCCCCCTTTTGGAACAATTTTATCAGGGTACAGAGGATTCTGCCACAGGAAGGACGCATATTTAAGGTTTTCTTCATAAAATTTAAAGCTTTTCGACTTGTTTGAAGGCGGCGTCTGTGTCATAATAGGCAAATAAACCGAATAAATGAGGTGTGATTACCATGATTCGTACGTTTTTAAGATCCATGCTGAAGCCGCTGTCGTTTCTGCCGGCGCTCTGCATGATGGTAGTGATATACAGCTTTTCTGCGGAGGATGGGGCCAGCTCGTCTGCCTTTACCTATAAGGTGAGCGTAAAGGTGGTGGAGACCGTGGACCGGGTCGCTGACCTGGATCTGAGCCAGGCGGAGATTGAACATTATGCGGATCGTTTTCACTTTCTGATCCGCAAATGCGGACACGTGACAGAATATTTTCTTCTTGCGGTATCTATTGCGCTTCCGTTATATGTTTACGGAATGCGGGGGATTTGGCTGATGCTGGTGGCCGGGAGTATTTGTGTAGGCTTTGCGGCGCTGGATGAATATCATCAGCTGTTTGTAGCCGGAAGGGGAGCCAGTAAGCGGGACGTAGCCATTGACAGCATTGGAATATTTTCAGGAATTATTCTGACGAGAATCGTTGGATGGACAGGAAGAAAGACGATTTTTCGTCCCCTCTGCAAAAAGAAAAAGAAAAGATACCGGAACGCCGGAGCGTAAGCTCTGGCGTTTCTTTTGGTTGCTAAAGAAAATGGTTTGGAGTATAATAAGCTGATGCCCTAAAAGGATAATCAGAAGGATGGTATAGAATGGAGCTGGAGTTTAAGAAGATAGGGCTGGAGGATCGGGAGCTTTTCCTTCCCTATCTTAAGAGATTGAATTCAAGAAGTTCAGAGACGACATTTGCAAATCTGTTTCTCTGGTCCAGACAGTATCCCACAGGATATACGCGGATTGGGGATACGCTTGTGGTCAGGTCTCTGGATGAGGAGGTATTTGCATTTCCCATGGGCGGAAATAACCTGAAAGCTGTTGTGGATGTGCTGACAGAATATGAACGTGAGAGAGGAAATTTACTGGCGTTTCACTGTGTGACGCCGGAGCAGTATGCATTACTTGAGGAGCAGTTTCCCGGGCGGTTTCAGGTAAAATATGACAGAGATTATGCAGACTACGTATACGATGCAGAAAAACTTGCAAATTTGTCCGGAAAAAAGTATCACGGAAAGAAAAATCATGTAAACCGGTTTTTTAAAACGTATCCGGACTGGAGCTATGAGTCGGTCACGGCAGATAATGTGGAAGAATGCTTTCAGATGGCGCTGCTGTGGAGAAGGGAAAACGGCTGTGAGGAGGACGAGGAGAAGAATGCAGAGATGTGTGTGGCGCTGAATTCTCTGAGGTTGTTTGAAGAGCTGAAGCTTACCGGAGGTTTGCTGCGGGTTCGGGGAGAGGTGGTAGCCTTTACCATAGGAGAGCCTGCCTGCGATGACACCTTTGTGGTCCACATTGAGAAAGCCCGGGCAGATGTGGAGGGGGCCTACACGGTGATCAATCAGCAGTTTGTCAGCCATGAAGTGGCGGGAAAATATAAATATGTGAACCGGGAGGATGATGTGGGAACGGAAGGGTTAAGAAAGGCAAAGCTTTCCTATCATCCGGAATTTTTAGTGGAAAAGGGCTATGTGACAGAGGAGGAGAAACGATGATTTCAGAGAAGATGAAGGGGTATGTGGCAAACAGTTCCGTTATTCGGGCTATGTTTGAGGAGGGAAAGCGCCTGGCTTCCATTTACGGAGCAGATCAGGTGTATGATTTCAGTCTGGGCAATCCCAATGTGGCTGCGCCGGAGGAGGTAAAGCAGGCAGTGATGGAACTGATCACGGATGAAGATCCCGTTGCTCTTCATGGCTATATGAGTAATTCCGGATATGAGGATGTGAGAGAAACCATTGCACAGTCTTTGAACAGCAGATTCGGAACGAGCTTCGGACAGAAGAATATCCTGATGACGGTCGGCGCTGCCGGAGGCCTGAATGTGATTTTGAAGACGCTTTTGAATCCCGGAGATGAGGTCGTGGCGTTTGCTCCTTTTTTCGGAGAATACAGAAGCTATGTAGGAAATTATGACGGCGTTCTCGTGGTGATTTCTCCCAATACCGAGACATTCCAGCCGAATCTTAAGGAATTCGAGGAAAAGCTGACGCCCAGGACAAAGGCAGTGATCGTCAATTCCCCGAATAATCCCACCGGCGTTATTTATTCAGAGGATACGATCCGGGACATGGCCGGGATCCTGAACCGGAAGCAGAAGGAGTTTGGAACGGATATTTATCTGATCTCCGATGAGCCCTACCGGGAGCTGGCCTATGATGGGGCAGAGGTACCTTATCTGACAAAATATTATGATAATACGATCGTTGGCTATTCCTACAGCAAATCCCTGTCTCTTCCGGGAGAGCGGATCGGCTATCTGGTAATGCCGGATGAGCTTGCGGATGCGGAGGATATCATTGCAGCCGCTTCTGTGGCTAACCGGATTCTCGGTTTTGTAAATGCACCTTCCCTGATTCAGAAGGTTGTGGCAAAATGTGTGGATGCCAAGACAGATGTGGCATATTATGACCGGAATCGGGAGGCTCTTTACGGAGGGCTCAGGAAGCTGGGCTTTTCCTGCATTAAGCCGGAGGGAGCATTCTATCTGTTTGTGAAATCTCCGGTCGCAGATGAGAAGATTTTCTGTGATGCAGCCAAAAAGCATAATATTCTTGTTGTTCCCGGAACGACCTTTGCATGTCCGGGCTTTGTGCGCATCGCATATTGTGTAAGCTATGAGACCATTTTGAATTCCATGCCGGGCTTTGAGGCACTGGCCGGAGAATTCGGCCTGATAAAGCCGCAGGAGGCATAAGGAAAACGAACGAAGGAAACGATCAGAAAAGAGGAGCGACTATGAAACCGTTTGAGGCAAATATCAGAAAAGTAGTGCCGTATGTTCCCGGAGAGCAGCCCAAAAGAGAGAAAATGATAAAACTTAACACAAACGAAAATCCCTATCCACCGGCCCCAAAGGTGGCTAAGGCTCTTGGGGAACTGGGAGGAGACCGGCTGCGTCTGTATCCGGATCCCACCTGTCAGATACTGGTGGATGCTCTGGCGGATTATTATAAGGTAGGAAAGGATCAGGTGTTTGTGGGAGTCGGCTCGGATGATGTGCTGGCTATGGCGTTTATGACCTTTTTTAATTCCGATAAGCCGATCCTGTTTCCGGATGTGACCTACTCCTTTTATCCGGTATGGGCAGAGCTTCTTCACATTCCCTTTGAGCGGCCGGCGCTGGATGAGCAGTTCCGGATCCGGAAGGAAGATTACTATCGGGAAAACGGAGGAATCGTATTCCCGAATCCCAATGCGCCCACGGCGATTGCGGAGCCGCTGTCTTTTATAGAGGATATTCTTGTGCATAATCCGGATGTGATTGTCATTGTGGATGAGGCCTATGTGGATTTTGGGGCAGAGTCCGCGCTGCCGCTGCTGGAAAAATATGAAAATCTTCTGATCGTGCAGACATTTTCCAAATCCCGGTCCATGGCAGGTATGCGGATCGGCTATGCCATCGGAAGTCCGCTTCTGATCCGCAGCATGAATGACGTGAAATATTCCTATAATTCGTACACCATGAACACCCCCTCCCTGGTATGTGGTGTGGAAGCTGTGAAGGACGAGGCGTATTTCAGGGAAACGGTGGGGAAAATTGTGGAAACCAGGGAGTATGCTCAGGAGGTTCTTAAAAAGCTGGGCTTTGAGATGACGGATTCCAGTGCCAATTTCCTTTTTGTTACGCATCCTGCAGTGCCTGCGGCAGAGCTTTTTGAAGCGCTGAAAAAGGAAGATATTTTTGTGCGTTATTTCAGAGCGGACCGTATTGACAATTATCTGAGAATCACCATAGGTACCGGAGAAGAGATGGAAGCGCTGTTTGCCTTTCTTTCGGATTATCTGAAGAACCGGTAAAAATGGCAGCGGGAGGGTCAGGAAAGGCGGGAACGGAACATGGAAGCCTATACAAGCTTTGCGCAGGTCTATGATACGTTTATGGATAATATTCCTTATGAAGAGTGGGGAGCATATATTGTAAGCCTGCTGAGGGAATACGGGATTTCGGACGGACTGGTGCTGGATCTGGGATGCGGAACCGGCAGTATGACGGAGGTGCTTTCCGGGTACGGATATGATATGATCGGAGTGGACCTTTCGGAGGATATGCTGGAGATTGCCCTGGAAAAACGCGATGCATCGGGGCATGACATCCTTTATCTGCTTCAGGATATGAGAAGCTTCGAGCTGTACGGAACGGTCCGGGCTGTGGTGAGCGTCTGTGATTGTGTCAACTATCTTTTAGAGGAGCAGGATCTTACAGAAACCTTCCGGCTGGTAAATAATTATCTGGATCCCGGCGGAATTTTTATTTTTGATCTGAATACCGAATATAAATACAGGGAGCTCCTGGGTGAGGCAACCATTGCGGAGGACCGGGAGGAGGAGAGCTTTATCTGGGATAATTATTATGATGAGGAAGAAAAGCTCAACGAATACACGCTTTCCATCTTTATCCGGGAAAAAGAGAACTGCTATCGAAAGTATACCGAGACACATTATCAGAAGGCCTACAGCCTGAAAACAATAAAAGACTGTATGGAAAAGGCCGGGCTGGAATTCCTTGCAGCCTATGATGCATTTACCAGAGAACCGCCCAGAGAGGACAGTGAGCGGATCTATGTGCTTGCCAGAGAGAAAGGAAAAGAACATGTCTGATTATATTATAAGGGCAACGGCCGCGGACAGTCAGATCCGGGCGTTTGCCGCGACGACAAGAGATCTGGTGGAATACGCCAGAAGTGCGCATAATACAAGTCCGGTTGCCACGGCCGCTTTGGGCCGCCTTCTGACGGCCGGCGCCATGATGGGAGCAATGCAGAAGGGAGAGGACGATCTTCTGACACTGCAGATCCGTTCCGGAGGTCCTATCGGAGGAATTACCGTGACAGCAGATGCCGCCGGAAATGTGAAGGGATATGTAAATAATCCGGATGTCATGCTCCCTCCCAATGAAAAGGGAAAGCTGGATGTGGCCGGAGCAGTTGGCGTTGGCATCCTGAACGTGATCCGGGATATGGGCCTTAAGGAACCCTATGTGGGACAGACGGCGCTTCAGACCAGTGAGATCGCGGAGGATCTTACCTATTACTTTGCCACCTCGGAGCAGGTACCTTCTTCTGTGGGACTGGGCGTGCTGATGAACCGGGATAATACGGTGAGAAGGGCCGGGGGTTTTATTATTCAGCTCATGCCATTTACCTCGGATGAGATCATTACAAAGCTGGAGGAGAAGCTGTCCGGTATGACATCGGTAACTGCCCTTCTGGATGCAGAAATGGGGCCGGAGGAAATACTGGAAAGTCTTCTGGGAGAATTCGGACTGGAGATCACAGATACCCTGCCGACAAGATTTTTCTGTAATTGTTCGAAGGCGCGGATCGAGAAGGTGATCGCCAGCATCGGAAGGAAGGATTTGGAGGAAATGATCGAAGACGGCAAGGATATAGAAGTCAACTGTCATTTCTGCAATAAGAATTATACGTTCAGTGTGGAAGAACTGAAGGCAATTTTAAAGAGAAAATAGCCGAAACAGAGGAACGGCTGTATGGAGGAACGGGTATGAAACACGGATTCATAAAGGCGGCAGCAGTGACACCGGATATTAAGGTTGCCGATGTGGAATTTAATTCGGACCAGATCAGGAAAGGAATGGATGAGGCTATGGACCGGGGAGCTCAGGTGGTGGTGTTCCCGGAGCTTTGCCTGACCGGTTATACCTGCAGTGATCTGTTTTTGCAGGAGCTGCTGCTTCGCCGGGCAAGGGAGGAGCTTTTGAAAATTGCCAGGCATACGGCGGGCAGAGATGTGATCGCATTTGTCGGACTTCCGCTGGAGGTACGGGGTATGCTGTATAATGTGGCGGCTGTGCTGGCCGGAGGCGAGGTCCTTGCATTTATTCCCAAAACCTTTATACCGAATTATTCGGAATTCTATGAGGCAAGACATTTTGCCAGAGGGCCGCGGCAGGCCGAAAAGATCTGCTGGATGGAAGGCAAAGAAGCCTGGTTCGGAACAGATATTCTTTTCATCTGTGAGCAGCAGCCGAACCTGGTGATCGGAACGGAGATCTGTGAGGATCTGTGGGCCCCGGTATCTCCTAGCCTTCGCCATGCGCTGGCCGGGGCGACGGTGATGGTGAACCTTTCTGCCAGTGATGAGACCACCGGAAAGGATGAATACCGCAGAATGCTGGTAAACAGCCAGTCTGCAAAGCTTCTGTGCGGCTATATATATGCCAGCGCGGGGGAAGGGGAATCGTCCACGGACCTGGTGTTTGCAGGGCATAATCTCATCTCAGAAAACGGAACGCTTCTGGCTCAGTCCGGACGGTTCTGCAATGAAGTGACCTGTGCAGACCTGGATGTCAATCGGCTGAATGGGGAACGCCGTCGGATGACCACCTTTGAACGTGCGGATGACAGCAGTTATGTGAAGCTTTCGTTTTCCCTGAAGCTTAAGGAAACCAGGCTGACCCGTCGGATCGACCCGGCGCCCTTTGTTCCGGCAGGTGCGGCAGACCGACAGAAGCGGTGTGAGGAAATTTTTATGATTCAGGCGATGGGACTGAAAAAACGCCTTGCTCATACCGGCTGCCGGAGCGCGGTCATCGGCATTTCCGGAGGTCTGGATTCCACACTGGCCCTTCTGGTTACAGCAAAGGCCTTTTCTCTTCTGGGACTTCCGTCCTCCTGCATTACGGCGGTGACCATGCCAGGGTTTGGCACAACAGACCGGACGTATACCAATGCCTGCGAGCTGACGAAAAAGCTGGGAGCCTGTCTTTTGGAAGTGGATATCCGGGAGGCTGTGACCCTTCATTTCCGTGATATCGGCCAGGATATGGAGGTTCATGATGTGACATACGAGAACGGGCAGGCGAGAGAGCGGACCCAGGTATTGATGGATATTGCCAATAAGAACGCAGGCCTTGTGATCGGAACCGGAGACATGTCCGAGCTGGCTCTGGGCTGGGCAACCTACAACGGTGACCATATGTCCATGTACGGAGTAAATGCCTCGGTACCGAAGACGCTGGTTCGTCATCTGGTGAGATATTATGCGGATACCTGTGAGGATACGTCGCTTCGCGCAGTGTTGCTGGATATTCTGGATACACCCGTAAGCCCGGAGCTGCTTCCTCCTGAGGATGGAGTGATTTCGCAGAAGACAGAGGATATTGTGGGGCCTTATGAGCTTCATGATTTTTGCCTGTATTATATCCTGCGTCTGGGATTTGAACCCTCCAAGGTATATCGCCTGGCCAGACTGGCATTTGAGGGCATATATGCGGACGAGGTGATTTTGAAGTGGATGAAGGTGTTTTATCGCAGATTTTTTGCACAGCAGTTTAAGCGTTCCTGTCTGCCGGACGGGCCAAAGGTCGGTTCTGTAGCGGTATCTCCGAGGGGAGATCTTCGAATGCCCAGTGATGCCTGTGCCGGAATCTGGCTTCAGGAGGTGGAGGCACTTTAGTATGATGCGCCCGGGGAATTATCATTCCCGGGCGATGCTTTTTTAAGGGCATCCTCAATAGCATCAAGAAGAAGCATGGAGGTGTACTGGCTGTCAGCCGGACAGGTGATGTTTTCCAGTGACTGGGTTTCCAGGATCTGGTCACGCAGCTCTTCGAGAGATGGCTGTATCAGCGGATACATGGCGGAGACCGTATCGCTCAGATTGGTCAGAGTGATGGAATTGATATGATTATCATCTACGGTCACTTCCACGTTTACGGTCTGTTCTCCCAGTTTTATCTGGGAGGAGTAGACACCCGCCACATATTTCATGGCAGGAAGCGAATGGTTCTTTTGCTTTCGCCCTGAGGAAAACATGAAAAACAGAAGAAACAGGATGATAATCCCGAAGACTGCAAAGATGGCGGTGTACAGAACTTCCTTTTTATGAAGAACGATAATTTTTGTCTTTGAACTCATAACGGGTACCTCCTCTGGTTTCCTTTCTACCATATGTATGAGGCCGGAAGAAAAAATATGACGGTCAAAGCTCAAAGAGCGGATTCGTAATTGAAACTGGACAAATCGGCGGATAGTTGATATACTGTGATAGAAATGAAGGTGATAGCAATATGAAAGAAACCATCTCTGTTCTGGGGGTTGAGCTGAAGTATGTTTCCACGGAAGATGCAGAAGCGCTGACAGAAGAATATCTGAACAATGATGTTCTGAATACGCTGTGTGTTGTGACGAAGGAAATGCTTGTATATGCGGGGGAACATCCGAAATACAGGGAGATCCTGGAAGATATGGACCTTCATGTGGTGGTTGATAAGGATATATTTACGGCTGCCGGGATTGTGGAGGAACGTCTCCTGAAGAAGGCAGATGACCGTCAGATATGGAATCTTTTTATTTCCGATGTGGCAAGGGAGAAGAAGAGCTGCTTCCTGCTTGCACAGACAGAAGAGGAGACGGTGGTTCTGAAGGAGTGCCTTCTGGAGGAATGCCCGGATCTGATCATTGCCGGAACCTATGCGGCACAGCGTTCGCCCGGAGAACCGGAGGCTATTGTCAATGAGATTAACGGAATTCTTCCGGATGTGGTGATCTCTTCCATGACTCAGCCGGATCAGGAGCTGTTCATTTTCAGTCAGAGAAAGAAGCTGGGAGTGAAGGTCTGGTTTGCCCTTCCTCCGGTGGACAGTTATATCAGGGCAGGCGGTGACAGCTGGCTTTCCAGGCTGATTGGTAAAACGGTATTTAACCGCAGGGTTCAGATGTATAACAGCATGCAGGAGGAGGCACTGGAGCAGGAAGAGGAAGAATCCGGTGAAAGCAAAGAATGATTAAAAAAATATTGAGGAAATGCATAAAAAAAGTTGCATTTCCTCTTTCTTTTTATGTATAATTGCATTAATATAGAATGTGTATTACTATTTTGACCAAAATGAGAATGCCTGAATTGTGAATGTTGTATATAATAGGAGAGAAGGAGAGACAGATATGATATCAAATCAGATACTTCAGACGACGATCGACGGGTTGAAAAACATTACCAGAATAGATTTGAGTGTTGTTGATACAGAAGGAAAGGTACTGGCCGCTACGGCACCCGGAGCAGAGAATTATGAGAATGCAATCCTCGCATTTGTGGAATCTCCGGCAGACAGCCAGGTGATTCAGGGACATCAGTTTTTTAAGGTGTTTGATGAGCAGCAGCTGGAATATGTTCTTCTTGCCAACGGGGACAATGATGATGTCTATATGGTAGGGAAAATTGCAGCCTTTCAGATTCAGAATCTTCTGGTAGCCTACAAGGAGCGGTTTGACAAGGATAATTTTATCAAGAACCTGCTGCTGGACAACCTGCTTCTGGTAGATATTTACAACCGCGCCAAGAAGCTGCATGTGGAGACGGATGTGCGCAGGGTAGTCTTTATCGTGGAGATTAACCGGGAGAAGGACAGCACCATACTGGAGAGCGTGCGGGGCATGTTCGGAGGAAAATCCAAGGACTTTGTTACAGCAGTGGATGAGAAGAATATTATTGTAGTGAAGGAGATCGCACCGGGAGAGGGCTATCCGGAGATTAATAAGACGGCGCGCATGATCCTGAATCTTCTGAAGAGTGAGACGGACGAGGATATCCATATCGCCTACGGAACGGTTGTTCCGGAGCTGAAGGAGGTTTCCAGATCCTACAAGGAGGCCAAGATGGCGCTGGATGTCGGCAAGATTTTCTTTGAGGACCGGGATATTATTGCATACAGCTCCCTCGGTATCGGCCGTCTGATTTATCAGCTTCCGATTCCGCTCTGTAAAATGTTCATCAAAGAGATCTTTGACGGGAAGTCTCCGGATGAGTTTGATGAGGAGACCCTGACGACCATTAATAAATTTTTTGAGAACAGCCTGAATGTTTCCGAGACGTCGAGACAGCTTTATATCCACAGAAATACGCTTGTCTACCGACTGGATAAGCTGCAGAAGAGCACGGGTCTGGATCTGAGGGTATTTGAGGATGCGATTACCTTCAAGATCGCCCTGATGGTGGTAAAATACATGAAATACATGGAAACACTGGATTATTAGAAAAGAACATGGTAAACTTGTGTAGGTAGCGCCGGAAGATGGCGTTACCTACTGAAATTTAGGGCGAAAGAAGAACACACTATTAGGAGGCTAAAGCTAAATGATCACAATGGAAAATGTGAGCAAGGCGTACGTGGAGGGCATACCGGCCATAAAAAATATCAGCTTGCATATTGACAGAGGGGAATTTGTATTTATTGTAGGAGATAGCGGGTCGGGTAAATCCACATTGATAAAGCTTCTGTTAAAGGAACTGGAGCCTACCAGCGGCAAGATTACGGTGAACGGGCAGAATCTGGGGAGACTTAAGAGAAAGCAGATTCCCAGATACCGCAGGAAGATCGGGGTAGTATTCCAGGATTTCCGCCTTTTGAAGGATCGGAATGTATATGAAAATATTGCATTTGCACAGAGAGTGATTATGACTCCTACCAGAAAGATCCGCAGGGAGGTGCCGAAGATGCTGTCCCTGATCGGTCTTGCGGAGAAGTACAAATCGTTTCCGAAGGAGCTTTCCGGAGGAGAGCAGCAGAGAGTTGCCCTGGCAAGGGCGCTGGTGAATCATCCGGCACTGCTTCTGGCAGATGAACCCACCGGAAATCTGGATCCCAAAAATTCCTGGGAGATCATGAAGCTGCTGGAATCCATCAATGAAAAAGGAACTACCGTACTGGTCGTTACCCATAACCGGGAGATCGTCGATGAGATGAAAAAGCGTGTCATCACCATGAAGCGCGGCGTAATCATCAGTGACGAAAAAGAAGGAGGGTACATATATGAGGGCTAGTACGATCTTATATACGCTGAAGCAGGGACTGAAAAACATTTACAGAAATAAGATGTTTTCCCTCGCGTCCATGGCTACCATGGCGGCCTGCATCTTTATGTTCAGCCTGTTTTTTGCGATTGTAACCAACTTCAGCTTCATGGTAAAAGAAGCGGAATCCGGTGTCGGTGTTACCGTTTTCTTTAATGAGGGGATGACCACAGAGCAGATCCAGGCCATCGGTGCACAGATTGAGCAGAGAGAAGAAGTAGATCATCTGGAATATGTTTCTGCGGAAGAAGCATGGGAGCAGTATAAGGAAGATTATTTAAAGGGAGCAGAGGAGCTGGCAGAGGGCTTTGAGCAGGATAATCCGCTGGCCAATTCCGCTCATTATGAAATTTATTTAAAGGATGTGGAAGGCCAGCAGTCTCTGGTGGAGTATCTGAATACGCTTCAGGGTCAGGGAGTGCGCAGGGTTAATCAGTCGGAAGCAGTGGCAAATACACTGGGAGGCGTGAACCGCCTGATCAGTTATATGTCCATTACAATCATTGGGATTTTGCTTTTTGTAGCGATTTTCCTGATTAACAATACGGTTACGATCGGTATTGCTGTCCGTAAGGAAGAGATTGCAATCATGAAGCTGATCGGTGCGACGGATTTCTTTGTCCGGGCTCCCTTCATCGTGGAGGGAATCCTGATCGGCCTGATCGGGGCTGCCCTCCCGCTGACTGCGTTTTATTTTCTTTATAAACAGGTGATTCAGGTGATTGAGGAGAAGTTCAGTGTACTGAGCGGTATTCTCCAGTTCCTTCCGGCAGGCGAGCTTTATCGCATTCTGCTTCCGGTTGGACTGATTCTTGGAATCGGAATCGGTTTCCTCGGAAGCTTTATCACGATTCGGAAACATTTAAAGGTATAGAACACAGGAAAAGAGGATTTATGCACAGAAGAAAGAGAATCATTGCGCTGGCTGCTGCATTTGTTCTTTTTGTATCACCGGTATGCTCCGGAAGCAGGGTGATGGCTTCCAGCCTGGAGGACAAGAAGCAGGATGCACTGAACCAGATTAAGGAGATTAAAGCGGATATTAATTCCGTTAAAGATAAAATCAGCGATCTGAAATCATCGAAGAGCAGTCTTCAGAATTATATCACGGAGCTGGATCAGCAGGCAGCACAGCTGGATAGCCAGCTGACAGAGCTTTCGGAAGCGATCGATGTGAAAAATGGTGAGATCGAGGAGACAAAGGAAGCGCTCGACCGGGCGATTGATACGGTGAATACACAGTATGAAGCCATGAAGAAGCGCATACAGTATATGTATGAGAACGGAGATTACTCCTATCTGAATCTGCTGCTTGAGGCGAGCAGTATGTCGGACCTTCTGAACCGGGCGGAATTTGCCTCTCAGATGGTGGATTATGACCGGAAAATGCTGGTGAATTTTCAGGAGGCAAAGCAGGTTGTAGAGGATACAAAGGCTCAGCTGGAGCAGGAGCAGGCGGAGCTGGAGGGGATGCAGGAGGAAGTGACGGAGCAGAAAGAGGCCGTGGATCTTCTGATTGATACGAAAACTCAGGAGATCGCTGAATATCAGCAGAAAATTGCCAATGCGGAGGCGGAGGCGGATGATTATGCCCAGCAGCTGGATGAACAGGAAAAGCTGCTGGAGAAGATCGAGAATCAGATCGCGGCAGAGGCGGCAAAGAAAGCGCAGGAGCTGGAGGCATCCGGCGGTGTGGTGTCGGCCTCAGGATTTATGTGGCCCTGCCCGTCAAGCCATCGCATCACCAGCTATTTTGGCCCTCGTTCTCAGCCGACGGCGGGAGCATCTACAAATCATAAAGGGATTGATATCGGTGCGGCTTCGGGAAGCACTATTGTTGCATCGGCCGATGGAGTGGTGACCACGGCAACCTACAGCTCCTCCGCAGGAAATTATATCGTGATTTCTCACGGCGGAGGAATATCCACCGTTTATATGCACTGTTCCAGTCTGTATGTTTCCGTGGGAACAAAGGTGTCTCAGGGGCAGTCCATTGCAGCGGTGGGCTCTACCGGTTATTCCACGGGTCCGCATCTGCATTTCGGTGTGATCAAGAACGGAACCTATGTAAATCCGCTGGATTATGTAAGCTGAATAGATACTTTTTATGAGGGGCGGAAGGATACTTCCGTCCCGAACTGGCGTTAAACTGTTATATGGAGGCATAAAGCTATGGAAGACGATTACAGATACGACAATTACCCGCAGGCCGAGGAGAAGAGGAGCTACCGCAGAGGCTTTCTTTGCGGAATCCTGGCAGCACTTTTCATTGCGCTGGCGGCACTTCTGGTGTATACGGTTCTTCATATGGACCTCTCGGGTCAGAACGGTTCCTCTCAGGAAGCCCTGGTCGGCAGCAGTCAGGTAAAGAAAAAGACGCAGCTCTTAAAAGCGCTGATCGATAAATATTATCTGGATGAGGCGGAGGAATCCGACCTGGTGGATGGGATGTATGCCGGACTTATAAGCGGTTTGGATGATCCGTACTCCGTATACTATACAGAGGAAGAGTATGAGCAGATGATGGAATCCACATCCGGGACTTATGCGGGTATCGGTGCGCTGATGTCTCAGAATATGGAAACCGGACTGATTACCATAACAAGACCCTTTGACGGCAGTCCGGCCCAGGAGGCAGGGCTTCAGGCCGGGGACATTCTGGTGGCAGTAGACGGAGAGGAAATTCAGGGGGAGGACCTGAGCACGATTGTGGCCAGAATCAAGGGGGAACCGGGAACGGATGTGCAGCTTACACTGAACCGGGACGGAAATTCCTTTGATGTGACGGTGACCCGTGATACCATTGAGGTGACCACGGTTTCCGGAAAGATGCTGGATGAGAAAACCGGATACATTGCCATTCTGGAGTTTGATGAAGTGACAACGGATCAGTTCAGAAATACTCTGACAGAGCTGAAGAACGAGGGAATGGAGCAGCTGATCGTGGACCTTCGGGATAATCCGGGAGGAAATCTGGATGTGGTGACGGATATCCTGGATGAGATCCTTCCGGAGGGACTGATCGTATATACAGAGGATAAATACGGAAACCGTTCTGAGATCACTTCAGATGCAGAGCATTGCCTGGAAATGCCCATGGCAGTGCTGGTAAACGGAAACAGCGCCAGTGCTTCGGAAATTTTCGCAGGGGCGATCCGGGACTATGACTGGGGAATCCTGGTGGGAACGACCACCTTCGGAAAGGGAATCGTTCAGCGCCTGTTCGATCTGGGAGACGGAACCGCGGTAAAGCTTACGATTTCCAAATATTATACGCCCAGCGGGCAGAATATTCACGGAGTGGGAATCGAGCCGGATGTGGAAGTGGAGCTCCCGGAGGATGCGTATGAGGATGGCATCGTGACGGAGGAAGAGGATACCCAGCTTCAGAAGGCGTTGGAAATCCTCGAAGAGAACTAGCGGAAAAGGAAGGAACAGAGATTGAAAATTTTTGTATACAGTTACAGAAAATTTGATGAAGAGCCATTTTTTCAGGCAATTGCCGAAGAATTCGGGGCCAAGCTGGGGGTCTGCAGTGATGCTCCGACGATGGAAAATGCATGTCTTGCAGAAGGCTATGATTATATCAGTATTATTACAACCAGAATTGATGCGGATCTGGTGACGCGGTTTTATGAGCTGGGAATAAAGATGATCTCCACCAGAACCATCGGTTACGACCATATTGATATGGAGCAGGCAAAACGGCTGGGTGTAAAGGTCAGCAACGCAACCTATTCTCCGTACTGTGTGGCCGACTACGCGTTGATGCTGATGCTGATGTGTGTAAGAAAGATGAAATTTATTATGTCCAAGGCAGCCATCCAGGATTTCTCTCTTCCGGGGAATATCGGAAAGGAGCTGCCCCGTATGACTGTGGGAATCATCGGTACAGGAAAGATCGGAGAGACCGTGATCCATTATCTTGCAGGAATCGGATGCCGGATCCTTGCCTATGATCTGTATGAAAAGGAATCGGTGAAGCAGTATGCCCGTTATGTGTCTCTGGATGAGCTTTACCGGGAAAGTGATCTGATTTCGCTTCATATACCGGCCAGCAGTGAGGACTATCATATGATATCCGAGGACAGCATCCGAAAGATGAAGGACCAGGTCATCCTGGTCAATACCGCCAGAGGGTCGCTGATCGATTCGGAAGCGCTGATACGCAATCTGGAAAACGGAAAGATCGGAGCGGCGGGGCTGGATGTGGTGGAAAATGAATTCGGGCTGTATTATTATGATAAGAAAAGAGAGGCCATGGACAACCGGGAGCTGGCAATACTGAAATCCTTCCCCAATGTGATCGTCACACCGCACATGGCATTTTATACAAATGAGGCGGTTCGGGATATGGTTTATTCGTCCATTAAGAGCTGCTATCTGGACAGCGAGGGAAAGGAGAACCCGTGGCTGGTCGGGAAATAATGCGAAATCTGGCAAGTGAGGTTGAAGCAGTTTGAAAAAGAGAATTTTATTTATATTTAACATGCATGCGGGAAAAGCCCGGATTAAGGGGAAGCTTTCTGATATCCTGAATATTTTTACGGAAAAAGGCTATGAGGTCACTGCATATCCCACACAGTTTGCGGGGGAAGCAATTGAGAAAATTGAGAAGATGGAGTCTGTTTATGATTATGCCGTGTGCAGCGGAGGGGACGGAACCCTGGATGAAGTAGTAACAGGCATGATGCGCAGAGAGAAGGAAAAGCGGATTCCCATCGGCTATATTCCGGCCGGCTCCACCAATGATTTTGCGAAAAGCCTGGGGATACCTCAGAACATGGAGGAGGCTGCGCGCAGAGTGATGGAGGGAAAGCCTTTTTTGTGCGATATCGGGTCCTTTAATGAGGATTATTTCGTGTATATTGCTGCGTTTGGTATCTTTACGGACGTCTCCTACCAGACGGATCAGCAGATGAAAAATGTTCTCGGTCATATGGCTTACATCCTGGAGGGGATGAAGCGTCTGACCTCCATTACTTCCTATGAGCTGAAAATCCGCAGCGGGGACCGGGAGATCGAGGGGGACTTCCTGTTCGGAATGGTGACAAATTCCCGTTCGGTGGGAGGCTTCAAAAGCATCATCGGACAGAGCATTGTGCTGGATGACGGAGTGTTTGAGGCGACCTTTATCAAGCGGCCGAAAAATATCCTGGAGCTCAACGAGATCCTGGGGGCGCTTCTTCTTGCGGAGATCGACGAGCGTTACATGTACTGCTTCAAAACAGACCGGCTGGAAATCGAGGCAAGGCAGGAGATTCCGTGGACTCTGGACGGAGAGTTTGGAGGAGAACACAGAAGGGTTATGGTGAGGAACTGTCAGCGGGCTCTGGAATTTATGGTCTGAACGGCATCCGGAAAATGAAACTTTTTTTGTGAAAACTGCACAAGAAAATGCGCAAAAATTCACGAAAAGAGAAAAAGAGTAAAGATTTTTTATGGTTTTAAGAAGAATTTCGTATGTATTTTACAAAAGACCGTTGCTATAATGAATACAGTAAATGCGAAAGCATTTCGGAAAAAAAGGAGGAAAAGAGAATGAAAAAGAAACTTTTGAGCGTATTACTGTGCGCAACAATGGTTGCTGCTTTATTCGCAGGCTGCGGAAGCAAGGAAGAAGAAGCTGCAGCAGAGCCGGCAGCTGAAGAGGCAGAAGAGCCCGCAAAAGAGGCAGAGGAGCCTGCTGAGGAAACAGCAGAGGCAGCTACCGAGGGATGCCCTGGTGTTGACGGTTTAAACATCGGTATCTGTATTTACAAATTTGATGATAACTTCATGACCCTGTACAGAACAGAGCTTCAGAAATATCTGGAAGCAGGCGGAGCTACCGTTACTGTTATGGATGGTAAGAATGACCAGGCTGAGCAGACGAACCAGATCCAGAACTTCATCACTCAGGGTGTGGATGTTCTGATCATCAACCTTGTACAGTCTTCTGCAGCTGAGCAGGTAACTGATCAGTGTGCAGCAGCAAACATCCCGGTAGTATTCATCAACCGTGAGCCTGAAGCAGCTGAGGAAGAGAGATGGGCAAGCGAAGGCATCGCAGCTACATACGTTGGCGCAGATGCAAGACAGTCCGGAACCTACCAGGGCGAGATCGTTCTGGCAACCGAGAACAAGGGTGACTTCAACGGCGACGGAAAAGTAAGCTATGTAATGGTTATGGGTGATCCTGAGAATATCGATGCTCAGTACAGAACCGAGTTCTCCATCAAGGCTCTGACCGATGCAGGTGTAGAAGTTGAGAAGCTTGACGAGCAGCGCGGTGACTGGGACCAGGCAAAGGGCCAGGAGATCGTTGCAAACGCTCTTACCGCTAACGGAGATGCAGTAGAAGTTGTATTCTGCAACAATGACGCTATGGCACTTGGTGCTCTGCAGGCGATTGAAGCAGCAGGAAGAACCGTTGGAGAAGACATCATGTTACTCGGTGTTGACGCTCTGGTTGAGGCTCTTGAGAACGTACAGTCCGGCAAGATGACCGGTACCGTTTTCAATGACCATATCGGACAGTCTCATGCAGCAGCAGAGATCGCCGGCAAGATGGCAGCAGGCGAGGCCGTAGATGTTCAGAACATGGTTGACTACATTAAGGTTACCAATGAGAACGCAGCTGATATCTTAGCACTTCTTCAGTAATCCTGAAAATGCCGTAAGGCAGACATAAGCCAGTTTACCGGGTGTGCCATGCGCACACCCGGTTTTGATGAAAAGGGAGGTTACATGAATGGCAGGGGAGTACATGTTGGAATTGCGCGGGATCTGTAAGAGTTTCCCGGGCGTGAAAGCATTGGACAATGTATCGCTGAAGGTAAGACCGGGCACCGTTCATGCACTCATGGGAGAAAATGGTGCAGGAAAGTCAACACTGATGAAATGCCTGTTCGGTATTTATAAGATGGATGCCGGGGAGATTATCTATCAGGGGCAGAAAGTGACGATTGTCAATGCAGACGATGCACTTCATAAGGGAATTGCGATGGTGCATCAGGAGCTTCAGCCGATCCCGGAGAGAAGCATCGCGGAGAATATTTTCTGCGGCAGGTATCCGATGAAGAAGGTCGGGCCGTTTTCGGTCGTGGACCACAAGAAAATGTATGAGGATGCAGACCGGCTTCTGAAGGAAGTAAGAATGCCTTATGATCCGAAGGCAAAGCTGGGAACCTTATCGATTTCCCAGATGCAGTCTGTGGAAATCGCAAAAGCGGTATCCATGGATGCAAAGGTTGTAATTATGGACGAGCCCACATCTTCGCTGACAGACAACGAGGTAGAGGCATTATTCAGAATCATCAACGATTTAAGAGATAAAGGGGTATCCATCATTTACATTTCCCATAAGATGGATGAAATTTTACGGATTTCTGATGATGTAACCATCATGCGTGATGGTCAGTATGTCGGAACATGGGAAGCAAAAGACTTGACGACGGACATGATTATCGCCAAAATGGTAGGTCGTGAGCTGACAAATGTTTATCCTCCGAAGGATAATGTTCCCGGTGAGGTGATCCTTGAGGTAAAGGATCTGACCAGTATTCTTCCGAAGTCTTTCAAAAACGTCAATCTGACGCTCAGAAAGGGAGAAATCCTGGGACTCGGAGGACTGGTAGGAGCTCAGAGAACGGAGCTGATGGAAGCAATTTTTGGTATCCGTCACATAGCCAGCGGCGAGATTATATATAAGGGAAAGCCACTGAAAATCAAGAGACCCCAGGATGCGATCCGAAACGGTATCGGCCTGATCACGGAGGACCGCCGCGGAACGGGTATTTTCGGAGTGCTTTCCATTGCAGATAATGTTGGAATTGCATCACTGGATAAATACGTGGATATGGGTGTAAAGCTGAATCTGAAGAAGATTGAAAAGCTGGTGCAGGAAAATGTGGCCAAGCTTTCCATCAAGACACCCAGCAGCAAGACACTGATCCAGTCATTGTCGGGTGGCAACCAGCAGAAGGTAATTATTTCCAGATGGCTGGCGAATGACCCGGATATTCTGATTATGGATGAACCGACCCGTGGTATTGACGTAGGTGCAAAATATGAGATCTACCAGATCATGATTGAGCTGGCAAAGCAGGGTAAGGCAATTGTAATGATTTCCTCTGAGATGGCTGAGCTGATCGGTATGTCAGACCGGATCGTCGTTATGTGCGACGGACGTGTGACCGGAGAAGTAGCAGGAGAAGAGGCTACCCAGGAAAATATTATGCATTACGCAACACAGTTTAATTAAGGAGGAATTCATCATGAATAAAACAAAAGATTTTGATATCAAGAAATTTTTGTTGGACCATGCAATTATCGTTATTCTGCTTCTGATGGCATTATACGTAGGTATCACAAAGGACAATTTCTTTACCTGGAATAACTTTTCCAATGTTTCCATTAATACGGCAACCCGTTTCGTTATCGCACTGGGCGTATCCGGCTGTCTGATCACCAAAGGAACAGACCTTTCCGCAGGACGTATGGTAGGTCTTGGCGCATGTATCGCAGGTACCCTTCTTCAGAAGGCTGATTATTCCGATAAATTCTTTAAGGGACTGGGAGATGTTCCGGTTATCGCAGGACTTCTTGCAGCGGTTATTGTCTGCGCAATCTTCGGTATGATCAATGGTTTGGTAATTTCCTTTTTCCAGGTACCTCCGTTTATCGCAACCCTTGGTATGCAGACGGTTGTATATGGTATCTGCCTCGTGTATACGGGAGCCTCCCCGCTGGGCGGCTTTAAGAAGAGCTTTACCAACGTGGCCAGCGGCAAGCTGTTCGGTATCATCCCGTATTTCTTTATTATTGCATTTGTAGTCGGCATCTGTATGTGGTTCCTGTACAACTATACAAGACACGGCAAATACATGTATGCCATCGGCGGTAATGAGAGTGCTGCGGAGGTATCCGGTGTAAATGTTAAGAAGGCAAAAATCATTATCTATACGCTTGCAGGCGCCCTTTATGCTCTGGGCGGCTTCATGTATGCAGCAAAGGCAGGCGGCGCGACCGTCAACGCAGGACAGGGCTACGAGCTGGAGGCAATTGCGGCATGTACCATTGGCGGCGTATCCACCAACGGCGGTGTCGGTAAGGTGTCCGGTATTCTGGTCGGTGTGCTTGTGTTTGAGCTTCTGAAGGTATCCATGCAGTTCCTTGGTATCGATACCTCCTTCCAGTATATCGTACAGGGTCTTGTAATCATCGTTGCTGTTGCACTTGACCTTCGGAAATATCTGGCGAAGAAATAATTTTTTTAGAAAGATGCAAGTGATTTAATGCCCTGCGGTTTGAAAAGACCGCAGGGCATTTCTTTTCTCCTTATATCAGGATTGGCAGTTCTGAAGGGAACATGATATAATGAATAAAAAGTGCGGAGGGTATCAGAGCATGGAATTTGAGACGGAAGAAAAGATCATTCAATCAGAGGAACAGGCGGCAGAATCGCAGGAACCTGCAGAGGAGGCGGAAGATAACCGGGATGCGATTACACAGGCAAAGGAAAATTTTTACGACAGACTTCCGTTTACTTACCGCCAGGTGGATATTTTCTGCAAGGCGGCGATCGGAATTCTGATCGCAATTTTCGTATATTATGGAATGCAAAAAGCGCTGTAACCGTATGGAAAAAATCAGAAAATCGGGGACGAATGGGATGAGTTTATACAGAGTAATGCTGGTGGATGATGAAGAGGATGTACGCCAGGCGATTGCCAGAAAGATTGACTGGGAGGAGATTGGCTTTGAGGTGGTGGCATCGGCGGAAAACGGACAGGAGGCACTGGAGCTTCAGGCCCGGGTGCATCCGGATGTGGTGATGACAGATATCAAGATGCCGTTCATGGATGGACTGACGCTGACCAGAAAGCTGAAGGAGAATCGAAAAAATACAAAGGTTATCATTTTTTCCGGCTTTGATGAGTTTGAGTATGCAAAAGAGGCGATCAAGCTGGAAGCCGAGGAATATCTGCTGAAGCCGTTGAATGCATCGGAGCTTAAAAATGTATTTCTCCGGATACGGGAGAATCTGGACCGGGAGATTGATCAGAGACGGAATGAGAGCCGCTTAAATGCCTATTATCAGGAAAGTCTTCCGATTATGAGGGAGCAGTTCCTGATTGGACTTCTCGAGGGGAAGATCCCGGATGAGAAGATCGATGAGACACTGGCATCCTATGAGATGGAGATGAAGGCAAATTATTATGCGGTTGCGGTTGGAACCGTGGAGCAGAATGAAGGAAGCGCAGAGAACCGGCTTCTGAATATATCCCTGAAGCAGATTATGGAAGAAAATCTGGGAGGCATGGGATACCGGACGATCGTTTATCTGGATAAGGTAATTGTGATCGCGCTTTTTGAGGATGAGGACCGCTTTACCTATTTTATTTATCTGATGGATCAGGTATGTAAGATTGCGCGCAGGGTACTCGATGCCAATACAACCATCGGAATCGGAACACCCTGTATCAAGCGGTCGAATCTGCACCGGTCCTATAAGGAGGCAAAGAATGCGCTGGATTACCGGGTGCTGGTGGATTCGAATCAGGCTATTTATATTAAGGATGTGGAGCCCAAGACAGAGGAGGGGGACCGGATCAGCCAGCTGGGGGTGCAGGATATTCTCCGGGAGGTGAAGCTGGGGACCAAAGAGGATCTGGAGGGCAGTATCCATGTGTTTTTAAAAAATCTGAAACAGTCCAAGGTCTCCCTGCCCCAGTATCAGATTTTTCTGATGGAGCTGATCGCTGAGATTTATAAGCTGGGCAGAAGCTATGAGATCGATATGAATCAGATCTTTCCTCCTCAGGATAATATTTACCAGAACCTGTATCAGCTGGATTCCCCGGAGGCGCTGGGAAGCTGGATGAGGGATATCTGCATGAAGGTACGTCATGTGATCCGAAGAGAGCGGGCGGATTCCACGAAATCCATCATTGAGCGGGCGAAGCAGTATGTTCAGGAGAATTATGGGGACAGCAATCTTTCCGTGGAGGGCATCTGTAAGGAGCTGAATGTCAGCCCCGCGTATTTTTCCACCCTGTTTAAGAAAGAGACCGGGATGACCTTTGTGGCCTATGTGACGGCGGTGCGTATGGAGCGGGCGGTGGAGCTTCTGAATACGACAGAGGACAAGACCTATATGATTGCGGAAAAAGTGGGATATACGGAGCCGAACTATTTCAGTTACGTATTTAAGAAAACCTACGGAATTGCGCCGTCCAGATACCGGGCGGGACGGACAGGAAAAGAATGAGAGAACGATATCGAAAACTGTATGACAGAATTATGGACAGCTACCGGAAGCGCAGCATTCAGATGCTGATTACCCTCTCCTTTTCCGTGCTGAGTATTCTTGGCATGGCACTGATGGGGAGCGCTCTGTATGGACGGTTTGCTGCCAGTGTTCGGGAAGTGGCTGTGGAGGACAGCAAAAAGCTGATGGATCAGGTATGTCTCGGCATGGAGAGCTATATTCGGAATATGATGCGCATATCAGATACAACCTATTATGCGGTCATTAAGAAGACGGATCTTGCGCAGGAAGCACTGGGAGATAAGATGAATCTCCTGTATGAAGCCAATAAGGACAGCCTGATCAGCATTGCCTGCTTTACGGAGAGCGGAGAGCTGATTGAGGCCGTTCCGGTGGATAACATGAAAAAAGGGACTGCAGTGACAGAACAGCAGTGGTTCGCTGCGGCAAATTCCAAAATTGAAAATCTTCATTTTTCCATTCCTCATGTGCAGAATCTGTTTGAGGAGAGCAGTTACCGCTATTACTGGGTCATCTCCCTGAGCCGTGTGGTGGAGCTGAATCATGCCGGAGAGACCAGCCGCGGAATTCTTCTGGTTGACATGAATTTCAGCGGGATCGAACAGATTTTTGACAAGGTGAACTCCAAGACATCGGGAGGCTATGTCTATCTGATGGACAGTGAGGGGGAGATCATTTACCATCCGAAGCAGAAACTGCTGAATACGAATATTCTCAATGAGAGCAACCGGGAAGCCGCCTCGCATCAGGACGGAAGCTATGTGGAGGATTTTGAGGGCGATGAACGGGTGATTATCGTAAAGTCTGTGGGATACACGGGCTGGAAGGTGGTAAGCGTGACACCGTCCAGTGAGTTTACGATGAATACCGTGCAGGTACGTTTTTTTGCGGTCATGCTGATTATATTTTTTATTCTGGTTATGCTGGCGGCCAATGTGCTTGTATCCTCCAGAATTGCGACACCGATCCAGAAGCTGGAGAAATCTGTAAAAGAGCTGGAGGAGGAAGGAAATCTGGCAAGGGAAATCTATATCGGAGGCTCCTATGAGATAGAAAGTCTTGGCCACAGCATCCAGTCTATGGTCAACCAGATGCGAAAGCTGATGGATGATATAGTGGTGGAGCAGGAGGCCAAGCGGAAAAGTGAGCTGGATGCCCTTCAGTCCCAGATTAACCCGCATTTTCTGTATAATACGCTGGATTCCATTGTGTGGATGGTGGAAAGTGAACGGTACGAGGAGGCGATCACCATGGTGACCTCCCTGGCGAATCTGTTCCGGATCAGCCTGAGTAAGGGAAGGAATATTATTCCGATCCGAAGTGAACTGGAGCATGCCCAGAATTATCTCAGCATTCAGAAGCTCCGTTATAAAAACCGTTTTACGGTGGAAATGGATATTCAGCCGGAAATTCTGGACTGCAGTACCATTAAGCTTATCGTTCAGCCGCTTCTGGAAAATGCGATTTATTACGGAACAGAGGATGGCGATGGAGAGATTACGGTGAAGGGCTATGTTAAGGACAAAGATATTTATATCGAGGTGTCGGATGACGGACTTGGGATGCCGCCGGAAACCGTGGAGCTGCTTCTGACAGACAATAACCGGGTGAGAAAAAAGGGCTCCGGCATAGGACTCATCAATGTTCATCAGAGAATTCAGCTCTATTTCGGAGCTGCATACGGGCTCACCATAGAAAGTGAACCGGATGAGGGGACAACCATACGGATCCATCTTCCCATGGTTCCATATACCGAGGAAATCGGAAGGGAGGGACTGAAATGAAAAAAAATGTAAAGGTCCTTCTGGCAGGGCTTGCCCTGATATATCTTTTGTGTATGGTTGTGTACGGATATATGCATGATGGTTCTGCGAAGGAGGAACGCTGCCGGATATCCGTCATTGTATACGGAACGAATCTGGACCGATGGGCATTCATGCGGGAAGGAATCAGCCAGGGCGCGAAGGATTTCGGGGCAGAGGTCAGTGTCATCAATATGTCCTCGGAGGCAGATGCAAAGGAGCAGATTGATCTCCTGTCAAGAGAAATAGAAAACGGAGCCCAGGGAATTCTGATGGCTGCGGCGGACAGCGAAGCGGTCAATGAGGCAGTGACGGCAGCGACCGCGAAGGTTCCGGTGCTTATGATTGAAACCGGGATAAAAGATTCGGATAAGACACTGGGACTTCTGGCGGCCGATGATTACGGCATGGGGAAAATGCTTGGAGAGATGGTCGGCAGTGAGCACAGAAAAATTGCCCTGATCTATGAATATACCGAGAGAGACAGCGTGAAAAGGAGATATCAGGGTTTTATGGACGGCGTGGGTGAGGATGCGGATGTCCTGCTCTGGGAACGGGGCGAGGGTGATTTTCGCCTGAGTCTTTACATCGACAAGATGTACCGTATGGAAGGGGACGGAAGAGCGCTTGTGGCCCTGGATGACGTGGCCCTGGAGCAGACGCTGGATGCAGTGACCGAAATCCGGGAGAAAAAGCACCGGGAGGAAAGTCCGGAGCATATGCAGCAGGCTCCGGAAGTTTATGGGATCGGTGCCACGGATAAAATCGTGTACTATCTGGATAAGGGCAGTATCGGAGGGCTTGTGTTCCAGAATGAGTTCAGTATCGGATATCTTGGCATGGAGCAGATGGTGAATTATCTGGACAACGAAGCGTCTGTGCGTCAGATGCAGGAGATATCCATTGAATATTATAAGGCGACAAGGGAGAATATGTATGATCCGGAGCTTCAGAGACTTCTGTTCCCAATCGTACAGTAAGGAGGAAGGCATGAGACGTTTTGCGGGCGCAGCTATGGCACTGGTACTGATCGTCGGACTGACCGGGTGCTCGGGAAAGCATACGCTGTTCGGACAGCAGGAAGAAACAGTAAAAAGCATGAAGATCGGTGTCAGTGTATATGATCAGTATGACACATTCATTTCCAGCATGCTGGAATATATGAACGTGTATGTCAAAGAAAAGGAGAAGCAGGAAAACATCAAAATTACGATGGAGGTCGTGAATGCCGGACACAGTCAGCTGACACAGAATGACCAGGTGGAGGAGTTCCTGAATGACGGATACGATGTGGTATGCGTGAATCTGGTGGACCGGACCGATGCATCCACGATCATTGAAAAAGCCAAGAATACGGATACTCCGGTGATCTTTTTTAACCGGGAGCTGGTGGAGGAGGATCTGGAACGCTGGGACAAGCTGTACTATGTGGGAGCAGAGGCTTTTGAGTCCGGCATTATGCAGGGAAATCTTGTGGTGGAGTGCTGCCGGGAACGGATGGATGAGATCGACAAAAATGGGGACGGAAGGCTGCAGTATGTGATCCTGGAAGGAGAGGCCGGACATCAGGATTCTCTGGTGAGAACTGAGTATGCCATCAAGACCGTAACGGACAGCAAAATACAGGTGGAACGCCTTGCGGACGAGATCGCGAACTGGAACCGGGCCCAGGCCATGACAAAGACGGCTCAGTGGCTGAACAGCTTCGGAGAGGAGATCGAGGTGATCTTTGCCAATAACGATGATATGGCTCTTGGGGCTATTGATGCGCTGAAGGAGGATGGGCCACAGCAGTGGCCGGTAGTAGTGGGGATTGACGGGACCGATGTGGCACTGGAGGCAGTGCGCAAGCAGGAGCTTTACGGAACGGTGCTCAATGATGCACGGGGACAGTCGGAAGGAATTATCGAGCTTGCCTGGTCTTTGTGTACCAATCATCCGCTGTCTGAAAAATTTGCGCTTCAGGACGGGAAATACATCCGTCTTCCCTATGAGCCGGTGACATACCAGAATCTGGAAGAGATTGAGATGAAGAAGCAGATATAGTGCCGGATGAAAAAAGCGGTATCTTTTTTGCGGAAAATGAGTTATAATTACGTCAGTAACAAACAATACTATGACTGAACAGGTGTAACCGAAGCGTTACATACATGTTTTCTACGGAGGTAAGATATGTTGGTATCAGCAAAAGAAATGCTTGAAAAGGCAAAAGCAGGAAAATATGCAGTAGGCCAGTTTAACATCAATAATCTGGAGTGGACGAAAGCGGTGCTTACTGCTGCACAGGAGTGCAATTCTCCGGTTATCCTCGGAGTGTCTGAGGGCGCCGGAAAGTATATGACCGGATATAAGACGGTATCTGCCATGGTTCAGGCTATGATCGAGGAGATGAATATTAGCGTTCCGGTAGCGCTTCATCTGGATCACGGCAGCTATGACGGATGCATGAAGTGTATCGAGGCAGGTTTTTCTTCCATTATGTTTGACGGTTCCCATTATCCCATCGAGGAAAATATTGCAAAGACCAAAGAGCTTGTGAAGATCTGCGCGGAGAAGGGGATGTCTCTGGAGGCAGAGGTAGGCTCCATCGGCGGAGAAGAGGACGGCGTGATCGGTATGGGCGAGTGCGCGGATCCCAATGAATGTAAGGCGGTTGCCGATCTTGGCATCACCATGCTGGCAGCAGGCATCGGCAATATTCATGGAAAATATCCGGCAAACTGGAAGGGACTGAGCTTTGAGACTCTGGATGCGATCCAGCAGAAGACCGGAACCATGCCGCTGGTTCTTCACGGAGGAACCGGAATCCCGGATGATATGATCAAAAAGGCAATTTCCCTGGGCGTTGCCAAGATCAATGTAAATACCGAATGCCAGATCTCTTTTGCAGAGGCAACGAGAAAATACATCGAGGCAGGAAAGGACCTGGAAGGCAAGGGCTTTGATCCCCGTAAGCTTCTGGCTCCCGGAACCGCTGCAATTGTAGATAAGGTGAAGGAAAAAATTGAACTGTTCGGTTCTGTAAATAAGGCATAAGCGAAAGAACGGATCCGGAAGTTTTTTTGAAAGGCAGGCTTCGCATCACCGGTGTGGTGCGAAGCCTTTTTTTCCTTTTGGACTTTTCCCATGTTCCGTCTTGCTTTTTCCAACTTGCCAGTGTATTCTTATATAAGATTATAATAATAATTGAATAGAAGTAGAAATATAATCTGAAAGTCGGTTTTATGCAACAGGAATAATAAGAAATAGAACAGGAATGGAAAGTACGGGAAGGGCGGAGAAAATGCAGAATATCATGGAGATTTTCGGTGAAAATGTATTTAACGATTCGGTGATGCAGGAGCGTCTTCCGAAAAAAGTATACAGCCAGCTGAAGAAGACCATACAGGAAGGAAAAGAACTGGATGCGGCGATGGCGGATGTCATTGCCCATGAGATGAAAGAATGGGCAATTGAGAAGGGGGCAACCCACTATTCTCACTGGTTCCAGCCGCTGACCGGGGCAACGGCCGAAAAGCATGATGCGTTTTTATCGGCCCCCAAAGAGAACGGCAAGGTTCTGATGGAATTCTCGGGAAAAGAACTGATCAAGGGAGAGCCGGATGCCTCCTCGTTCCCTTCGGGCGGACTGCGTGCCACGTTTGAGGCCAGAGGCTATACCGCCTGGGACTGTACGTCACCGGCCTTTGTAAAGAAGGACAAAAAGGGTGCAACCCTGTATATTCCCACGGCCTTCTGTTCCTATAAGGGGGAGGCTCTGGACCAGAAAACACCGCTGCTTCGGTCCATGGAGGCGGTAAACAAGCAGGCGCTGCGCCTGATTCGTCTGTTCGGAAATACCACCTCCACCCGGGTGACCCCATCCGTGGGAGCGGAACAGGAGTATTTTATCATCGACCGTGACAAATATCTGAAACGAAAAGACCTGATTTTTACCGGCCGAACCCTGTTCGGTGCCATGCCGCCCAAGGGTCAGGAGCTGGATGACCATTATTTCGGCGTGATCCGGGAACGGATCATGGACTTTATGCGGGATGTGAATGAGGAGCTATGGAAGCTTGGGGTATCTGCCAAGACACAGCACAATGAGGTGGCTCCGGGACAGCACGAGCTGGCACCTATTTACGCTCAGTGCAATGTCGCGGCAGATCATAATCAGCTGGTGATGGAAACGCTGAAAAGCGTGGCCTACAAGCATAATCTTCAGTGCCTGCTGCATGAGAAGCCCTTCGCAGGGGTAAATGGCTCCGGTAAGCATAATAACTGGTCGCTGACTACGGATGACGGCATCAATCTTCTGGATCCCGGGAAGACTCCTCATGAAAATGTACAGTTCCTTCTTGTACTGACCTGTATCCTGAAGGCGGTGGACCGCCACGCAGCCCTTCTTCGGGAATCGGCTGCGGATGTGGGAAATGATCACCGCCTTGGAGCCAATGAGGCACCGCCGGCTATTATTTCCGTATATCTTGGAGAACAGCTGGAGGATGTGCTGCGCCAGCTGATCAGTACGGGAGAGGCTACACACAGCATGCATGGAGAAAAGCTGCGCACCGGCGTGAAGACGCTTCCGGATTTCACGAAGGATGCCACGGATCGGAACCGTACGTCACCGTTTGCTTTTACCGGAAACAAATTCGAATTCCGTATGGTGGGATCACGGGATTCCATTGCATCTCCCAACGTGGTGCTGAATACGATAGCGGCAGAGGCTTTCTGCGAGGCGTGTGACGAGCTGGAAAAAGCAGAGAATTTTCATGAGGCAGTGCATGATCTGATAAAGAAATATGCTTCGGAGCATTACCGGATCGTATTTAACGGAAACGGCTATTCTGAGGAATGGGTTGAGGAGGCCCGCCGCAGGGGGCTTCCGAATATTTCCTCCATGGTAGAGGCGATCCCGTATCTCACCTCAGAGGAAACGGTAGCTCTGTTTGAAAAGTTTCATGTCATGACCAAAGCAGAGCTGGAATCCAGACAGGAGATCAAATATGAAAGCTATGCCAAGGCAATTAATATTGAGGCCCGCGCCATGATCGACATTGCCAGCAAACAGATCCTTCCGGTGGCGATTCAGTATGCTACCAGTCTGGCACGTTCGGTAAATGAGGTGAAGACAGCCTGTGGGGCAGCGGACACCTCTGTCCAGGAGGAAATGCTCGTGGAGCTGTCCGGACTCTTGAAGGATACGAAGGAAGCGTTGAAAAGGCTGAAGCAGGTAACGGAGGAGGCTGCCTGCCGGCCGCAGGGGCGTGAACGGGCCGTCTATTTCAAGACGGAGGTGGATACTGCCATGGAGCAGCTTCGAAGACCCGTGGACCGTCTGGAAATGATCGTGGATAAGGATATGTGGCCGATGCCCTCCTATGGAGATCTGCTGTTTGAGGTTTGATATTATTACTCATTATGGAGTAGGAATCATCCGGATTTCTGTTAAAAATATAAAAAAATGAGGAAAATACAAAATTGTGCTTGCAATTTTGGAGAATTTAGAGTATGTTAAGTACAGTTGGAAACGAGTTTTCCAAAAAGAAGTGAATATGAAGCTGAACGAGGGCGTTCCATTTGAGAGATGGAACGCCCTTTTTGATGTTGCAGGAATGCATATTCAAAAAAGGAATGCAGAAAGGATGGAAAGTATGAGCGAAGTAATGAACGTTGAGAAAATTTTCGGCGAACAGGTATTTACTCTCGGAAAAATGAAAGAGCGTCTGCCGAAAAAGGTATTTGCCGAAGTGAAAGAGATCATGGAGCACGGCGGAGAGATGTCTCTGGAAACCGCAGATGTGGTTGCAAAGGCAATGAAGGACTGGGCGGTAGAGAACGGAGCGACCCATTATACCCACTGGTTCCAGCCGCTGACCGGCATTACGGCAGAAAAGCATGATGCATTTATTACAAATCCGGATAAGATGGGCAAGATGATGATGGAATTCTCCGGCAAGGAGCTGATTAAGGGTGAGCCGGATGCATCCTCCTTCCCTTCGGGCGGACTTCGTGCCACCTTCGAGGCAAGAGGCTATACAGCCTGGGACTGCACTTCCCCGGCATTTCTGAAAAAGGATGCGACCGGTGTCATCCTCTGTATTCCTACTGCATTCTGTTCCTATAAAGGAGAAGCACTGGATAAGAAAACCCCTCTTCTTCGTTCCATGGAGGCATTAAGCGAGCAGGCAATTCGTATCGTGCGTCTGTTTGGAAATACGGAGGCAACCAAGGTTACTGCATCGGTAGGACCGGAGCAGGAATACTTCCTGGTAGACCGTGAGAAATATTTAAAGAGAAAAGACCTGATCTACACCGGCCGTACCCTGTTCGGTGCTCCTGCTGCCAAGGGGCAGGAGATGGAGGATCATTATTTCGGAACCATCAAGGAGCGCGTGGGCGCTTACATGAAGGATCTGAACGAGGAGCTCTGGAAGCTGGGCATTTCTGCAAAAACACAGCACAATGAGGTTGCTCCTGCACAGCATGAGCTGGCTCCGATTTATAATACCGCAAATATCGCAGTTGACCATAACCAGCTTGTTATGGAAACAATGAAGAAGGTGGCTACCAGACACGGACTGGCCTGCCTGCTGCACGAGAAGCCCTTTGCAGGCGTGAACGGCTCCGGTAAGCACAACAACTGGTCCATCGGAACTGATAACGGAGTGAACCTTCTGGATCCGGGCAAGACCCCAAATGAAAATGTACAGTTCCTTCTGGTACTGGCCTGCATCATGAAGGCAGTGGATACTCATGCGGATCTTTTGCGTCAGTCTGCTTCTGATGTTGGAAATGACCATCGTCTGGGCGCAAACGAGGCGCCGCCGGCTATCATCTCCATGTTCCTGGGTGAACAGCTGGAGGATGTGGTGAAGCAGCTGGTGGAAACCGGAGAGGCAAAGAACTGCCTGGAGGGAGGAAAACTGGAGACCGGTGTCAAGACACTTCCGAATCTGTCAAAGGATGCGACAGACCGTAACCGTACTTCACCGTTTGCATTTACCGGAAATAAATTTGAATTCCGTATGGTTGGCTCTGCAGATTCCATCGCAAGCCCGAATACAACCTTAAATGCCATTGTGGCAGAGGCATTCTGTGAGGCTGCAGATGTACTGGAACAGGCGGAAGATTTCGATATGGCAGTACATGATCTGATCAAGAAATATATGACCGAGCATCAGAGAATTATCTTCAACGGAAACGGTTACTCTGAGGAGTGGGTAGAGGAAGCTGAGCGCAGAGGGCTTCCGAATATCAAGTCCATGGTAGAGGCAACGGAGACGCTGACTACGGAGAAGGCAGTAAAGCTGTTTGAGAAATTCGGTATCTTTACAAAGGCAGAGCTGGAATCCAGAGAAGAGGTTCTGTATGAGACCTATTCCAAATCCATCAATATTGAGGCACTGGCAATGATCAATATTTCCGGAAAACAGCTGATCCCGGCAGTGGCAGGTTATACCAAGACGCTGGCAGAGGCGGTTGTGTCCTGTAAGGAAGCCGGTGTAGAGCCTACCGCGCAGAAGGAGCTTCTGGAAGAGATCTCCGGACTTCTGGCAGAGATGAAAGCAGCAAGGGAGAATCTGATGAAGATTCATGAGGAAGCCGCATCCATCGAGGATCCGAAGAAGCAGGCATTCTTCTATAAGGATGAGGTGAAGACTGCCATGGAGGCATTGAGAACTCCTGCCGACAAGCTGGAGACGATCGTAGATAAGTCCGTATGGCCGCTTCCGTCCTACGGCGATCTGATTTTTGAAGTATAGGATTTTTGGCAAAGGAATAATATAAAAAAGCCCCGTCGGGTTTCCGGAATCATGACCGGAACCCGACGGGGCTTTTTGCCGGAGCGTGAAAAGCTTATTGATGATATCCGTCCAGAAATTCGCCCAGCTTGTGAAGGGCAGAGGTAAGGACCGCCGCTTCCGGCAGGTAAACAACGCGGAAATGATCCGGAGCTGGCCAGTTGAATCCGCCGCCATGGACAAGAAGCACGTGCTTTTCCCGGAGAAAATCCAGTACAAACTGTTCGTCGTTATGAATATGGAATCGCCCGATATCCAGCTTCGGAAAGGCGTAGAAGGCTGCCTGAGGCTTTACAACGCTGACGCCGGGGATATCATTCAGCATCCGCGTGATCAGCTCGCGCTGCTCATAGATCCTGCCGCCCGGGAGCAGCACCGGATCCTTTTCCGGATAAGATGCAAGGGCGGGCGCAACGATCTGCTGGGCAGGAACATTGGAACACAGCCGCATGGAGGAGAGAAGATTCAGGCCTTCAATATAGTCCTTTACATGGTCCTTCGGACCGCTCAGGCACATCCAGCCGATACGGAAGCCTGCAACACGGTGAGATTTGGACAGGCCGTTCATGGTAATGGTGAATACATCGGGAGCCAGGGCTGCAATGGAGGTATGTGTTTTCCCGTCCATAACCAGACGGTCATAGATCTCATCTGCAAAGAGGATCAGATCATGCTCCCGGGCCAGGTCTGCGATTTTGCGGAGGATCTCATCGGGATACAGGGCACCGGTAGGGTTGTTGGGATTGATGATGACGATTCCCTTTGTTTTCGGAGTGATTTTGCGCCGCATGTCTTCGATATCCGGATACCAGTCTGAGGCTTCATCGCAGATGTAATGAACAGGGACGCCGCCGGAGAGAACAACGGAAGCTGTCCACAGAGGATAATCCGGAGCGGGAACAAGGATTTCATCTCCATTGTCGAGAAGCCCCTGCATGGCGATGGAAATAAGCTCGCTGACTCCGTTTCCGGTGTAAATATCGTCAGGGGTCACGCCCTGAATCTGCTTTTGGGCACAGTATGCTGCAATGGCCTCTCTTGCGGAAAGAATACCCTTGGAATCCGAATAGCCCTCAGAGGCCTCCAGAGAGGTTTTCATACAGGCCTCAATATATTCCGGGGCATTAAGGGCAAAGGGCGCAGGATTTCCGATGTTCAGCTTCAGGATTTCACAGCCCTGTGCGCTCAGACGGTTTGCCTCGTCCATGACCGGCCCGCGGATATCATAGCATACATGGTCAAGTTTTGTGGATTTTTTAAAGGTTCTCATAAATCATTTCTCCTTTTTTCAATAGATTCTGACTGTTTTGAAAGAGGGGATAAAAAGAGCCCTGAACAGCTTATGCTGCTCAGGGCGAATATACATCCGTGTTACCACCTGAATTCAGAGAAGATCTCTGCTCTTAGCCGGTACAGTCATACCGATTCCCGGATAACGGCGGGAAGTACCGCTGGGGCCTACTGAGATACCGAAAGCCTGCGACGGGCTTTCCCATGTTCCGTTGGGGCCAGGGCTCCGAGACTGCTTCCGTATCCGCTGCGCGGGAACTTTCACCGGCCGTTCCCTCTCTGTGGCTTTCGCGCACACGTACTCCTTCTCATCAAAGCCTGTTCTGTGTTCTGTTTGTTTTATGTTAGCACCCCAAGACAGAAAAATCAAGGATAAAAAAATACGGTTATCCTAAAATTTGCAAAAATATCGGAAATAGAAACAGAAAACAGAAAAAGAATCGGCATATTCAAAAAACAGAAGGAAAAAGAACGGAAGTTTTGACAGAAAAGCGTGGGTGTGCTATTCTGAATCCTGGAACGATGCTTCTGACTTAAGAATGATTAGGAAAGTGCCGGCAGGACCGGACGGAGAGGGGAAGAACGATGCTTACAAAAGAAGATGGGAAGGAATTTCTGGAAAATCTTCTGGGAATGGTAAAATGGATTGTATTTGCCGGAATTACCGGCACAATTGTAGGGCTGGTAGGAGTTGTCTTTGGGACCTGTATGACAGCGGCAACGCAGTATCGGGGAGATCATGACTGGGTGATTTTTCTCCTGCCGCTGGGAGGTGTGCTGATCATAGGGCTGTATCATCTGTTTCGCGTGGAGAAACCGAGAGGAACGAATCTGGTCCTGGCTGCTATTCATGCGGAGGAGGAAATTCCCATTTATATGGCTCCACTGATTTTTGTAGCCACTGTGGTTACCCATTTTGTAGGAGGCTCCGCAGGGAGAGAGGGAGCTGCTCTTCAGCTGGGAGGAAGTATCGGCAATCAGCTGGGGAAATGGTTTCGCTTTGATGACCGTGATAAGAGGGTTGTTGTGATGTGCGGCATGAGCGCCGCGTTTTCCGCCCTGTTTGGAACGCCTTTGGCAGCCGCGATTTTTCCGATGGAGGTCGTGAGCGTCGGAATCATGCATTATGCGGCTCTGGTGCCCTGCGTGTTTGCCTCCATTGTGGCCAGTCGGATTGCTCTGGCCTTCGGGATGCACGGAGAAGCGTTTCCGGTTATGAATGTGCCGGAATTTTCTGCAGGAAATCTGGCATGGATTCTTCTGCTTGCGGTTTTATGTGCAGTGATCAGCATTCTGTTCTGCCTGATGCTTCATGAGGCGGGAAGTCTGGCACAGAAGCTGTTTTCCAATCCATATCTTAGGGCTGCGGCAGGAGGAGCTGTGATTCTGGCAGTCACGCTGGTGCTGGGAACCCGGGATTATATGGGGGCGGGTATTCCGGTGATCGAACGTGCAATGGAAGGGGACGTGCAGCCGGAAGCCTTTTTCCTGAAAATGATTCTGACAGCGATCACCCTGGGCTGTGGCTTTAAGGGAGGGGAAATCGTTCCTTCCTTTTTTGTCGGAGCAACCTTTGGGGCCCTGTTCGGCCAGCTTACCGGAATGCCCATGGCGCTTTGCGCCGCCTGCGGCATGGCGTCCGTATTCTGCGGTGTGACTAACTGTCCGATCTCCACCCTGTTTATCAGCTTTGAAATGTTCGGCTTTGAAGGAATGCTGTACTATGCGGTGGCTGTATCGATAAGCTATATGGCATCAGGCTATTACGGACTGTATCACGATCAGAAAATCATGTATTCCAAGGTGAAGACCGAGTATATTAACAGAAGGACAAAATAAGCCGGTACAGAGCTTTTTCAGGGGAAACCGTCACATAAAGTATTTCCTGGTGACAGAGAAAACCTCAGGAGACAGAAACAGAAGACCGATCAGATTGGGTAAAGCCATCAGTCCGTTGAAGGTGTCGGAAATTTCCCATACAAGATTTAAGGGAATGATACAGCCCGGAAAAATACAGGCAAGGAACAGAAGCTTGTAGGGCAGTACTGCTCTGGGGCCGAACAGCCAGGAGGCACAGCGTTCCCCGAAATAGGACCAGCCCAGAATGGTGGAAAAGGCAAACAGAATAACGGAAAGCGCGACAAACTGACTGCCGTGTGGGAGTACAGAAGCGAACGCACGGCCGGTAAGCGCAGTGCCGCTTACCGGCTCCTGACCGGCAGCCAGCTGCTGCAGGCAGATGCCTTTGTCGTAGACTTTGGAGGTGAGGATGGCCAGTGCCGTGACGGTGCACATGATCATGGTATCTGCAAATATTTCAAAGATACTCCACATTCCCTGAAGGACCGGATCGTCTGTGTCCGCAGCACAGTGTACGATGACGGAGGATCCAAGACCGGCTTCATTGGAAAAAACACCTCTGGATATGCCTCGTCTGAGTGCGGTTTTCATACCGTAGCCCAGGGCGCCTGCTGCGGCACTGGACGGTGCAAATGCTTCCCGGAAGATGAGGGCCAGGGCCTGCAAAAGTGCTGCATGGTTTTTCAGGATGACAAGGATTCCGCATAAAATATAGGCAAGAGCCGCAGCCGGGACGAAGAACTCTGCCACCCGTGAGATCCGCTGAATTCCGCCCAGAATAACGAGGCTGATGAGAATAACAAAAAAGCAGCCGGTCATCCACGGGGAGATTCCGAAGGCATCCTGAAGTCCTGATGCAATGGAATTTGCCTGGGCCATGTTTCCCATGCCAAGAGATGCAAGGATACAGAACAGGCAGAAGAGAACGGCCAGGGGACGGCAGTGCAGTCCTTTTTCCAGATATACCATGGGGCCTCCTGTCCATTCATTGGCTGAATTCCTGCAGCGGTAGCGGATTCCAAGCACGTTTTCCGCGTAGGCAGTCATCATTCCAAGAAATGCGGATACCCACATCCAGAACACAGCACCTGGGCCGCCAAGAACAAGGGCCGTAGCTACTCCGGCGATATTTCCTATGCCAAGGGTGGCAGCGAGAGCTGTGCAGACAGACTGGAACTGGGATATGCCGTCACCGGAGCCGGAACGGACGCTGCTGTGCTGCCTGAACAGAGAGAAGAAGGTGCATTTCATCCAAAGGCGGAATTTGCGGATTTGAAAAAAGCCTGTTCCGAAAGAGAAAAGCAGGCCGATAAAAAGAAAGAAAAACAGCATGACGGGTCCCCAGACGAACCGGTTCAGACATGCATTTACAGAGTCTGCCGTATTCAGCAGTTTTTCCATAAAAATCGCCTCCCGATCCAGTATATGAATCCGGGAGGCCAAAAAGAAGTGCATATATGAAAAGTTGTAATAAGCCAGAAGAAAGGGAGGATGCCAGGTGAAACTTCACCTGGCATTTATTATGAAAAAGTTTATTCAAAAAGTATAGCACCTGAAAATGTCTTGTTCTTTTGTATGTCTTTATTATATGGATCAGAAATGAAGAAACCGTGTTGAGGAAGTGAATGTTTTTTAAAAATTAAATGAATAAAATATGAACGAAAAAATGAAAAAAATTGAAAAATAAGTTTGACAAATGAAAAATAGAGTGTATAATAAAAAACAACAAACAAAGGCGTTTCTTTACTGATAAGAGACGTCTTTTTTCGTTTTGAAAGGAAAATTCAGGAAAAAATCAAGCGTTTATCTAATCCCCTTAGTTTAGTATATACAAAGCAGGAGCCCCCGGTTTGTCCGCCGGGGGTTTTCTGTATACTTTTTTATGGGGTGCGGGCGGCAGAATAGTATAAACAAAAAATTAAAACAGTATTGGCTGTATTGACAGCTTAGAAAAATACATGTTATATTACAGACAGAACAATAAGGAGGGATGCTTTATGCTGGCACCAAGTAATACCGTTGGAGTAGGATTGTTTGATGATTTTTCAGATACACCATTCTGGGGAAGAAGAGATTTCAGTAATGCCATGATGAAAACGGATGTAAAAGAGAAAGACGGAACCTATATCATGGATATCGATCTTCCCGGATATGCCAGGGAGGATATCAAAGCGGAGCTGTCGGATGGCTATCTGACCATTGCGGCAAAAAGAAGACCGCTGGATCCGTCGGAAGAGGGGGATGACTATATTTTCCGGGAACGATATAACGGAACCTGTCAGAGAAGCTTTTATGTGGGAGAAGCGGTGGAGCAGGACGATATTAAGGCGGCTTATCAGGACGGAGTCCTTCGGCTGGTATTCCCGAAAATCCCGATGAAAAAGATTGAGCAGAAGAAAAAATATATTGCCATTGAGTGAGAAAATATGCTGTAATAGAGGTAGATTATGAACTGTTAAAGGCAGAGAACGGGGGAATGGCATGGAGAAAAAGATTATGGTATTCGGAAGCTTTGTGGTAGATCTGATGGGAAGGACGCCGCATCTTCCGGTTCCGGGAGAAACGGTAAAGGGCAGCATGTTCCGGATGGGAGCCGGAGGAAAGGGATTCAATCAGTGTGTTGCGGCACATAAGGCCGGAGCGGATGTGGTGATGGTGACCAAGCTGGGAAGAGATGCCTTTGCAGAGACTGCGCTGGGAACTATGCGTCAGCTTGGGATGCCCATGGACCGGATTCTGTATTCAGAGACAGCTCCTACGGGCGCTGCGCTCATTATGGTGGATGAGAAAACGAGCCAGAATGAGATTGTTGTGGTTCTTGGAGCCTGCAGTACGATTACAGACGAGGAGGTGGAGGCGCAGAGAGAGCTTCTTAAAGAATGTGATTATGTCCTGACACAGCTGGAAACCAATGTGTCTGCCGTGGAGCGGCTGGCAGAGCTGGCAAAGGAAACCAACACGAAGGTGATCTTGAATCCCGCTCCGGTGCAGCCGGTGAGCGATCGTGTACTGGCGAATGTTGAGCTGATTACACCCAATGAGGTGGAAGCACAGATCCTGACCGGAATTCCCATCGACAGCAAAGCACATGCGGATGAGGCAGCGGACTGGTTTTTTGCGCGTGGGGTGAAGAAGGTTCTGATTACGCTTGGAGAACGTGGAGTTTATATTGCGGAAAAAGAACGAAGAGAGATCCTTCCGGCTTACCGGGTGAAGGCCGTGGATACGACGGGTGCAGGAGATGCCTTCAATGGAGGGCTGGTGGCAGCGCTGGCTGAGGGGAAAGATCTCTGGGAGTCAGCCCGGTTTGCAAATGCTCTGGCAGCTCTTTCGGTGCAGCGGCTGGGAACAACACCCGCCATGCCCTCCCGGGAGGAGATTGATAAGTTTTTGGAGGATCATCCTTCCTGACAGGGGAATATGGTAAATTAAAATATTTCTTTTTTGCCTTGACAAAAGGATGATGCGAGGAAAAGGGATATTGAAAAATTGAAATAGAAATAAAAAAATTTATTAAAGAATAAAAAAACAACAATAAGGAGCAGGCCGGCATACCGCTTTGGGTATTGCCGGCCTGCTCTGTGGCCGGAAGCACTATCGGGAGGCAGCGGCCGCTTTTTCGGCGTATTCTGTTGTGACCAGCTTCTCGTAAGGGACTCTGGCTTTCAGCTCTTTTGCTTCTTCCAGGATATCTTCCAGTAAAAGGAAGCTGTTTTCTTCAAAGATCAGGTTTTCTTTCCAGGTTTTCTGGTCATAGTATCGTGTGACAATGGCAGTGATGGTTGCGAGATCCGTTTCAGAGAACTGGGGCTGGATGACCTTTGCAATCTCTTCCGGTGTATGAGTGTTCACATAATCCATTCCTTTCTGAAGTGCATTGGTAAATGCCTGAAGGATATCCGGATGCTCTTCCATATAACTGGTTTTGGCACTGTAGGCAGTGTAGGGAACATAACCGGAGGCTTCTCCGAGGGAAGCGACAACATATCCTGCCTGTTCCTGCTCCAGAGCAGTGGCGGAAGGCTCAAATTCTACGGTAAAGTTACCTTTGCCTCCGGAAAAAGCAGCAGCCGTGGAACCGAAATCAATGCTTTGATCAATGGAGAGATCACTGACCGGATCTATTCCGTTCTTTTTCAGAATATATTCAAATACCATTTCGGGCATGCCGCCCTTGCGGCCTCCGAGTACGGACTTTCCCTTCAGATCCGTCCAGGAGAACTGCTCCATGGGTTCTCTGGACACAAGGAAGTTTCCGGCACGCTGGGTCAGCTGGGCGAAATTAACGAGAATATCATCCGAATCCCCGTTATAGATGTAGATGGAGCTTTCTGATCCCATGAAACCGATATCCGCTTCTCCGGAAAGGACCGCAGCAGATGTTTTGTCGGCTCCGAAGCCGGTGACAAGCTCAAGGTCAATGCCTTCGTCTTTAAAATAGCCAAGTTCGATGGCTGCATATTGGGGAGCATAGAAAATAGAATGGGCCACTTCATTGAGCGTAACCTTCGTAAGCTCCTCTGAAGCGGCCCGGGAACCGCAGCCTGAAAGCAGGGCGACGGTCATACAAAGAATAAGTACGGTGCATACAATATACTTTTTCATAAAATCCTCCTCTAAAAATGAACACAATATATAATATTGCTTCGGAGGAAAATGGTGAGAAAAATATGAAATTATTGTGCCCGATACTGATAAGAGCTGCCGTTATCTGTGACGGTGCCGAAAATCTCCGTGATCTGTCCATTCTGATTGATGTATCCATAGGTGACAGAAGGACCGTCCTGGGGTTCAATCACAATGCCGGTGCCGTCTTCGCAAACGATAGTGAAAAGGGTGTAATCCTTATCGAGCACCACGTCGTTCATAAAGCTTCGGAACTGCTTTTCGGTTGTCTCCTTCAGGGCACTTTTGCTGATCTGAATATAGGCGCGTTCCCCGGCAGGAGATCCGGAGGAATCCAGATAGGTTTCTGTCATGACTTTTGCGGTCTTCAGCGGATTCCCGGAGGATTTGCCCAGCAGAAGAACACCGATTGCAATAAGCAGAGCAATAATAAGTGCAAGCATGATCAGCATTGCCACCGTCATTCCTCTTCCGCGATGTTTTTTTCTTCTACCAGACATAACGTTCCCCCCCGTTGACAGCATGAAAATTCATTTCTATTATAAATCAGATAATACGAATATGCAACGAAAAATTGTCAGAATTGTAATAGTGGTACTAAAAAGAAATACTATTTGCCAAGACTGTCAAGAATATACTAGCGTTTTGAAAAAAAATACTATATAACTATACATAAATTGAAGAAAAGGAAGCGATACAGTTGGAGCATAACATGACGGAGGGAAATATCAGCCGCCAGATTTTTTACTTCTCGCTGCCCATTATAATGGGAAATATTTTTCAGCAGCTTTATAATACCGCGGATGCGATGATCGTGGGAAAGATGATCGGAAAAGATGCCTTTGCCTCGGTCAGCGTGGCAAATCCGATCATGTCAGTGGTACTGTTTTTCCTGGTGGGACTGTCCATGGGGGTGGGGGTGCTTCTCGCTCAGCGTTTTGGGGCAGGCGACATGAAAATGTTTAAAATACAGTTTTCTACCGCACTGATTGCCGGCACTGCATTTACCGTGACCGCGTCAGCCATCTGCATTGTCTGTTCCCGGCTGATGCTGACGGCGGCCAATACACCGGCTGAGATTATGGAGGATACCGACCGATATCTGAAAGTGATATTTGCAGGGCTGTTTTTTTCCTTCTTATATAATTATCTGGCAGCGGCGCTTCGGGCAATCGGAGATTCCAGGACCGCCTTTGTTTTTCTGGTGATTTCTTCGGTGACCAATGTGCTCCTGGATATCGTACTGATCCGCTATACTTCTCTTGGAGTAATGGGAGCCGCAGTAGCTACGGTAATCGCCCAGGCGCTGTCCTCCCTGCTCTGTGTGCTGCACATTTACCGGAGGATCCCTGTTCTTGCTCTTCGAACAGGGGAGTTCATTTTTGAAAAGCGCGTGCTGAAGGATACGATCGTGTTCAGCTGGGCGTCTGCCCTGCAGCAGACCTTCCTGTATTTCGGCCGTCTGCTTGTACAGAGCACGATCAATGCCCATGGAACCGATATGATCACGGGCTACAATGCGGCCATTCGCCTGGAGGCATTTATTATGGCATTTATTGACGGAACCGGAAACGCCATCGCAACCTTTGCAGGGCAGAACAAGGGAGCGAAGCGGCCGGAACGTCTGAAAAAGGGACTGGTGCGGACGATACAGATGAATGTGGCCTTTATTGTGGTATGCGGTATTTTGATGCTTGCCATGCCGCGGATGCTGATCGGGCTGTATGTGGATCTTGAAAATACCCGGGCAGTACAGATCGGAGTGACTTATATAACCATTATGCCGGTATTTTATCTGTTCTGTGCAATGATGTCGGCTATGCAGGGATTCTTCCGCGGAGTCGGAAAGGTGCGGATCACCATGTTTGCCACCTTTTTTCAGATCATTACCCGCTGTGCGCTGGCAATACTGCTTGTGCCGGAGCATGGTATTTACGGGGTCTGCATCTCGGTCATTGTGGGATGGATCCTGATGTTTTTCTATGACGGGACGCTGTGCGTACGCTATCTGAAGCGGGTGCAGACGGAGTTTGAGAAAAAAATATTGACAACAGAGGAATAATCATCCACAATGATGGACATATGAAGAAAATTTCCCAAAAGGGATGAAAAGATATAAAAAGTCAGAAAACTGAGGAGGAGAACCTATGAAAAAAGTACCTTTTGTAACGAAAGAGCAGGTAGAAGAAATAGCAAAAACATACCCGACTCCCTTTTATCTGTATGATGAGAAGGGAATCCGTGAAAATGTGAGACAGCTGCAGCAGGCATTTTCCTGGAATAAAGGCTATAAAGAATATTTCGCTGTGAAAGCGACCCCGAATCCGTTTATTATGAAGCTTTTGAAGGAAGAGGGGGTAGGCGCCGACTGCTCCTCCTATACAGAGCTTCAGATGTCCGAGGCAGTGGGGATTACGGGACATGATATCATGTTTTCTTCCAACGTAACACCGGCAAAGGATTTTGAGAAGGCCGCAAAGCTGGGCGCCATCATTAATTTTGATGATATTACCCATATTGACTTTTTTGCAGGCATTGCAAAATTTCCGGAGACCATGTGCTGCCGCTATAATCCGGGCGGAGACTTTGCGATTCACAATCAGATTATGGACAGCCCGGAGGATGCCAAGTACGGTATGACGAGAGCGCAGCTGACGGAGGCATTTCTGAAGCTGAAGGCTAAAGGGGTAAAGCATTTCGGCCTTCATGCCTTCCTGGCAAGCAATACCGTGACGAACAAGTATTATCCGAAGCTGGCACGGATCCTGTTTGAGACAGCAGTGGAGCTTCAGAAGGAGACCGGTGTTCATATTGCGTTTATCAATCTTTCCGGCGGGGTGGGAATACCTTATACACCGGACAAGGAGCCGAATGATATTCTGAAGATCGGAGAGGGTGTCCGCGAGGCATATGAGGACATTCTTGTAAAAGCAGGCATGGATGATGTGGCAATCTTTACCGAGCTTGGCCGTTATGTTCTGGCACCCTATGGTGTTCTGGTGACAAAGGCGATCCATGAGAAGCATATTTACAAGGAATATATCGGCTGTGATGCCTGCGCTGCGAATCTGATGCGTCCGGCTATTTACGGGGCATATCATCATATTACGGTTCTGGGCAAGGAGAATGAACCCTGTGACCATATGTATGATGTGACCGGCGGTCTGTGCGAGAATAATGATAAATTCGCCATCGACCGGATGCTTCCGAAGATTGATATGGGTGACTATCTGGTCATCCATGATGCGGGCGCCCATGGTTTCTCCATGGGATATAATTACAACGGCAAGCTGCGTTCCGCAGAGCTGCTTCTTAAGGAAGACGGCACGGTTCAGATGATCCGCCGGGCAGAGACACCGAAGGATTATTTTGCAACCTTCGATTTTACCGGACTGTTTGACGAACCGAAATATCAGGTATAGATCGGCAGGATCTAAGAGAAAAGTTCAGAAAATAATGACCAGGGCAAGGGAGCTGTACAAAAGGGTACGGCTCCCTTTTTGATACAGGGCGAAGGAGGCGTATTGCGATGAAGGTAAGAATTTACGGGGCAAAGCCGGATGAAATTGCATTTTATCATACCGTGCAGGATCAGTATCCGGTGGAACCGGTATTTGCCAGGGAAATTCTGAGCATGGAAACCGTATCTCAAACAAAAGGCTTTGAGGCGGTCTGGATTCTGACTGTGTGTAAAATTACAGAAGAGGTGGCCCGGGCACTTAAGGAGAACGGAGTAAAATATGTGGTGACCCGGTCGGCAGGCTATGACCATATGGATCTGAATGCCATGAGAGCACAGGGGCTGAAAGGAGCAAATGTTCCATATTATTCGCCGAAGGCGATTTCGGAGCATGCGATTCTGACGGCTCTTTCGATTCTTCGGTATGCCAAAAAGCAGCAGCGGATGATTGCCGGGGGGAATTTTACCCTGGAGGGGATTCAGGGAAGAGAACTGAATTCCATGACGGCAGGGGTGATCGGAACCGGACGAATCGGATGTGAAACCATTTCCTTTCTGAAAGGCTTCGGATGCCGGGTGCTGGCTTATGATGTTTTTGAGAATGAACGGGCGCGGAGCATGGCACAGTATGTGCCCCTGGAGGAGCTGTTTTCTTCCTCGGATATTGTATTTTTGCATTGTCCGCTGACGGAAGAAAATTATCATCTGCTGGATGAAGCTGCGCTGGAGCAGATGAAGGATGGGGTTTATATTGTGAATAACGCAAGAGGCGGCCTCGTAGATCACCGGGCGGTGCTGAAGGACCTGAAATCCAAAAAGGTGGCAGGCTTCGGGTTTGATGTATATGAGGAGGAGGCAGCATTCCTCAGGAAAAAGGATGTGAAGGCGGAACAGTATGATCCGGTTTTTCGGGAATTGCTGGAACAGGAGAATGCCGTATATACGGCACATACGGGCTTTTATACAGATAAGGCCATTGAAAGCATGATTCTTGTGACACTGGAAAATCTGAAGGAGTATGCCATGACGGGAAGCTGCAGAAACGAGCTGACCTGACACAGATAAATCAGCAGAGGATGAGGAGGAAGCGTATGAAAAAGGAATATGATATTGCACAGGGATCGAAAGGAATACAGAGAGTGGCTGCTTCGCCTATCCGGGCGATCCTGGACCGCGCAGCAGAGCTGCGTTCACAGGGAAAGCAGGTGATTCCCTTAAGTGCCGGGGAGCCGAATTTTCATACACCGAAAGCTATCAAGGAGGCGGCCAAACGGGCGATAGATGAAAATTATACCCATTACGGCTCCAATCGGGGACTTTTGGAGCTTCGGAAGATTCTTTCCGGGCAGATGAAGGAGACTTCCGGTGTTTTGTATGACCCGGAAAGCGAGGTGTTTGTGACTTCCAGCGGAGCAGAAGCGATCAACAATGCCATTATGGCCTTTGTGGATGAAGGGGATGAGGTGATTATTTTTACGCCGGCCTTTGTGAGCTATAAAAATCTGGTGAACTTCTGCGGAGGCGTTTTTGTGGATATCCCTCTGAAGAAGGAGAATGGGTTTCAGATCGATCCCGCGGAGCTGGAAGCACACATTACGGAAAAAACAAAGATGATTATTCTGAATAATCCCAACAATCCCACCGGCGCCGTATATACAAGAAAGGTGCTGGAAGAGGTGGCTGCACTGGCGGTAAAATACAATCTTCTTGTGATTTCGGATGAGATGTACAGCCGGCTGACCTATGACGGGGCAAAATTTTATTCGATCTGTGAGTTCCCGGGAATGAAGGAACGAAGCCTGATTATCAGCGGATTTTCCAAAACATATGCCATGACCGGATGGAGACTTGGATATATCATGACAGACAGACGTCTGGGTATCCCTCTGCTTCGGATGCACCAGTATTCGACGACCTGTTCTCCCACCTTTATCCAGAAGGGACTGGCAGATTCCATGCTGCTTCCGGAGACCAGGGCGGAGGTGGAGGAGATGCTTGCCTCTTTTGCAAAGAGAAGAAGGCTGCTGCTTCAGGGGCTGGATACACTGGAGGGGATTACTTACGTGAAACCGTTCGGGGCATTTTACGTGATGGCAGATGTGTCGGCGCTGGGATTTACAGGGCAGGAATTTGCGCAGAGGCTTCTGGAGGAAGAATATGTGGCACCGGTACCGGCCGTCGGACTGGGAAATTCCTGCAGAGATTTTATCCGGATTTCCTATGCGGCTTCTGAGGAGGACCTTCGGGAGGGACTTAAGAGAATCCGCAAATTTCTGGAAATGCAGGCGTAGGGAGGGAGAGAGACGATGCTTCATCTGCAGCTGACCTTATTTCTGCTTCTGGCGCTGGGCTTTCTCTGCGGCAAAAAGCAGATCATTACAAAGGAAGGGAGAACGGTTCTGACTGCGCTGGTCATAGATCTGTTTCTGCCCTGCTCTATCATCCGTTCGTTCTGCATCACCTTTGATGAGACGATCCTGAAGAAGATGGGGATCATTCTGCTCATCGGATTTGCTTACCAGTTTGGGGCTCTGGCAGTATCCAGGTTCCTGTTTCCGGGTGCGCAGCAGGGGCGGAAAGTATGTATGGAGTACGGAATTATCTGCTCCAATGCCGGCTTTATGGGACAGCCCATGGCAGAAAATGTGCTGGGGGCGGAAGGCCTTTTATATGCCTCTGTGGCTCTGATCCCCATCCGTCTGTTTATGTGGTCAGCAGGCCTGGCGCTGTTTACGGCTTCCGGCGGGCGGCAGGTAATCAGAAAGCTTCTGACACATCCATGCATGGTGGCTGTTTATATCGGGCTGGCCCTGATGATCCTTGGAATACCGCTCCCTGTTTTCCTGGATGACGCTCTGCGTTATACGGCAAACTGTACGACGGCCGTTTCCATGATCGTGATCGGAGCGATCCTTTCCGGGACGGATATCCGTCAGCTCAGCGGAAAAGGGTGGATGCTGTACTATTCACTTCTTCGGCTTGCGGTATTTCCTCTGATGCTTTATGCGATCCTGACCGTACTTCATGTGGAGATGCTTCTGGTGGACGTGACGGTGCTGATGGCGGCTATGCCGGCGGGGAGTACGACGGCCATGCTGGCGGCTTCCTATGACGGAGATGAGGCATTTGCGTCGGGACTGGTTTTTGTGTCTACGCTGCTGTCGATGATTACGCTGCCGTTTATTGCCATGCTGTTTTGACAGAAGGATAAAATTGAGCTACACTGGAAAAAACAGCATGAATAAAGGAGCGTTTGAAATGGTTTACGGAAACCGAACAATATATGGACAGTCCATAGGCATTCTGATGCTGGATACCAGATTCCCCAGGCTGCCGGGGGATATCGGAAACGCTACCACCTTTTCCTATCCGGTGATGTATAAAATTGTGGAGCAGGCAACGGTGGACCGGGTGGTGAAGGAGGCGGATGCAGGTCTGATCGAGCCTTTTGTCCGTGCGGGCATGGAGCTGATTCAAAACGGAGCACGGGCGATTGTGACGAGCTGCGGATTTATGGCGATTTTTCAGAAGGAGCTGGCACAGGCACTTCCGGTTCCGGTATTTACCTCCAGTCTTCTGCAGGTGCCGCTGGTATATTCCATGCTGAAGCCGGATCAGAGAGTGGGAATTCTGACGGCGGACAGCAGCTCCCTGGGAGAAAGGCATTTTCGGGGAGTGGGAATCGAACAGATCCCCATGGCTGTGGCAGGTCTTCAGGATACCTATCTGGGAGATATTCTGCTGCATAACCGTACAGAGCTGGATGAGGACCGGGCAAGGAAGGATATGGAGGCTGCGGCAGGGCATCTGGTGAAGGAGCACCCGGATATCGGAGCTTTCGTTCTGGAATGCACCAATATGCCGCCATTTGCGGGGGCGGTGGCAAGGGCATGCGGACTTCCGGTATTTGACATAATCACCCTCACGGACTATGTGCACAGTGCGCTGGTAAGAAAGGACTTCCGGGGCTGTCTGTAACCGGAAGAGGCAGAAAGCGGAAGAGCCCACTGTCAACATTTTACTTGAAAAAGAACGGAAAATACGTTATAACTATTACTATTCAAAAACGAAACAGAGATTTTTTATTTCAAGGGAGAGATATACATGTCAATGTAGTCTCTCCTTTTTGTTATGTCTTCAGGCAGAATATCGCCGTGCAGGACCGCACAGGACTACACAACAGGAGGTTTGGACTATGGATAAGAAGAAAGTATTGGTAACAGGACAGACGTATGCGAAGGATAACCGGAAGTATGTGAATGCAATAGCAGAAAAGTACAATGCGGAAATTATCTACAATCCCAATCCGGGGGCAATGAACCAGGAGGCACTGATTCAGGTGATCAATGAAACACAGGCGCAGGGACTTCTTGTCTATTCCAGCTCTGACCAGGTGACTGCCCGGGTGCTTGGCTCCTGTCCGTCTCTCAGGGTCATTTCCAGACATGGTGTGGGACTGGAAAATATTGATCAGGAAGCGGCAGCGGCCAATCACATTGCAATTTACAATACAAAGAATTCCCATGATTATGAAGCAGTGGCAGACTGGGTATTTGCAGCCATGTTTGAGCTTTCCAGGAATTTAAGGTACTATGACCGGGAACTGAAGGAAGGCCGCTGGACCAGAAATCAGAGCACGAATCTCTGGGGGAAGACTCTGGGAATTACCGGCTACGGCCGGATCGGAAAAACGGTGGCCCGCCGGGCAGCAGCCTTTCACATGCGGGTGATGGTGCTGCATCCTCACAGCGGCAACGAGGCGGGCGCGCCGGATTATATTGAATTTGCGTCGCTGGAGGAGATATGCAGGGAAGCAGATTTTCTTTCTCTTCACAGCATTGTGACCGATTCTACGAGAAATATGATCGGCAAAAAGCAGCTGGATGCCATGAAGCCCACGGCATTTCTGATCAACAGCGGGCGGGCGGCGCTGGTGGACCAGGAGGCGCTTCTCTGTGCCCTGAAAGAGCATGCGATCGGAGGCGCTGCGGTGGATGTCTTTACCGATGAACCGGCGGTGACAGATCCGCTGATGGATCCTTCTCTTGATCATGTTCTGGTGACTCCGCATGTGGGTATTTATACGGAGGAAACACTCCGGGAAATCGATATTTTTGCAATGGAGAATATGGTAAGTCATCTGTAAGGATAAAAACCGTCAATTATTTACTATTCCGTCCCGGGCGGATTGTGCTATAAAAAAATATTGTAGAAAAATGATGAGAAAAGACAGCAGCTATAAGGAGGAAACAAGCATGCGTGTAATAGAGCATCCGATTCTGGATGAGCTGAAGGATTCAAAGACCGTAACCTTATATTACAACGGACAGCCCATTGAAGCGCTGGAGGGGGAGCCGATTGCTTCCGCGCTGATGAATGCCGGCATCCGGGTATTCCGGACTACTGCAAAGCGCCATGAACCCAGAGGGATTTTCTGCGCCATTGGAAGATGTACAGACTGTATGATGATCGTGGACGGAATCCCGAATACAAGAACGTGTGTGACTAAGGTGAAGGACGGTATGCGGGTAGAAAAGCAGGAAGGCCTGGCATCATTAAAGCCTCAGGAATAGTGCAGAATACCGCAGTTTCGGAAAAGAAACAGAGCAGGAGGAGCTTGTATTATGAAAAAAATTGTTACGGATGTGGCGATCATCGGTGCCGGAAGTGCCGGACTGAGCGCCGCTTATCAGGCTGCCACAGCCGGAGCGGATGTGCTCGTCATTGACGAGAATTCCCGTCCGGGCGGCCAGCTTTTTAAACAGATCCATAAATTTTTTGGATCCAAAGCACATCAGGCGGGAACCAGAGGCTATGTCATCGGAGAGCAGCTGCTGGAAAAGGTGGAAAAGAGCGGCGCGACCGTTATGCTGGACAGCCTTGTATACGGATTGCTTCCGGATAAGAGCATGGGTGTGATCAGCAACGGCGTGAATTATTCGGTAAAGGCAAAAAAGATCATTATTGCCAGCGGAGCCAAGGAAAATTATATGGCATTTCCGGGAAGTACTCTCCCAGGTGTTATGGGAGCCGGAGCCGCACAGACCATGGTCAATGTGAACCGGGTGCTTCCAGGAGAGAGAATCCTGATGGTCGGATCCGGAAACGTGGGACTGATTGTATCCTACCAGCTGATGCAGGCAGGAGCCGAGGTGGTCGGTATTGTAGAGGGGGCTCCGAAAATCGGGGGCTATGGCGTGCATGCCGGAAAGATCCGAAGAGCAGGCGTTCCGATCTATGTGGGACATACCATTAAACGGGTATACGGCAGAGAAGAGGTTGAGGGCGTGGAGATTGCGGCCCTGGACGAAAAATGGAATATGATTCCGGGAACGGAAAAGCAGTTTGATGTGGACACCGTCTGTCTGGCAGTGGGACTGAATCCCATGACGGAGCTTGTATGGATGGCAGGCTGTAAATTTGATTTTATACCGTCCTTCGGCGGACATGTGCCGCTGCATGATGAGAACATGGAGACGACGGTGCCGGGTGTTTATGTGGCAGGGGATGTAACCGGTGTGGAAGAGGCTTCCTCAGCAATGGAGGAAGGAAATATGGCCGGAGTGGCCGCTGCGGAGGCGCTGGGCTATATCAGCCATGAAGAGGCTGCCGAAAAGAAGGCGGAGATAAGAGCCCGCCTTGATACGCTTCGCTCCGGATTTTTCGGAGCCGGAAGAAAGGCAAATAAGGAAAAGCAGCTTGCAGATATGCAGGCATATAAGGATGGCATGGAGAAAGGAGCGGCTTGCTGATGAAAGAGGGCGTTATGTATACAGGGATCCCGTCCCGGGAAGAGTTGGCGGCATGTCCGGGAGTTCCGTCGAAAGAGCGGATGGCAGAGGGAAGAGTGGCAGTGATTGAGTGCGTACAGGAAATTCCGTGTAATCCGTGTGAAAGCTCCTGCCGTTTCGGAGCGATCACCATCGGCGAGCAGATTACGGATCTTCCCACGCTTCACGGGGAGAAATGTACCGGCTGCGGAATGTGTGTGGCCAGCTGTCCGGGACTTGCCATTACGATTGTGGATAAAACCTACAGTGATACGGAGGCAGTGATCGAGTTTCCCTTTGAGTATCTTCCGCTTCCTCAGAAGGGAGATATCGTGGATGCGGTTAACCGTGCCGGAGAGACCGTCTGCAGGGGTACCGTAACCAGTGTGAAAAAGCTTCCGGCCTTCGCAGGGACTGCTGTGATTGGCATCGCTGTTCCAAAGGAATTTGCAGATGAAGTGCGCAGCATGAAACGGTTAAAGAGAGCGTAAACGGGAGGAAATCAGAATGGAAGATATTATTATATGCAGATGTCAGGAAGTGACAAGGCAGGATATCCTGGACGCCATTGCCGACGGAGCCACCACAGTGGACGGCGTAAAGCGCAGGACCCGCGCGGGCATGGGGCTCTGCCAGGGAAAGACCTGTGAGCGTCTGGTGGCAAAGATCATTGCGGAGGAGACCGGAAGGCCCATGGCGGATATCCTTCCTCCCAAGAGCAGAATTCCGGTGCGCCCGGTAAAAATCGGAATTATAGGAGGCGGAGAAGATGAATAAGGATGCAGATGTCATTATTGTTGGAGGCGGCATCATCGGATGCTCCGTATCCTATTATCTGAGCAAGCTTGGGAAACAGGTGCTGGTGCTGGAGCGGGAAGACCTGACCAGAGGCTCGGCCGGTGCAACGGACGGTGTGGTCGGATATCACACAAAGAAGCCCGGAAAGCAGCTGGATCTGGCCGTACAGAGTATTGCCATGTTTGAGCATCTGTCCGAGGAACTGGGGATGGATATCGAGTACGGACTGAAATGCGGAGGCATGCAGCCGGTGGAGGACAAGATGCAGTGGGATATCCTGTCCGGAATTGTGGAAGAGCAGAAAAAGAGCGGCGTGGATATTGAGATGATCTCCGCAGAGGAAGCCAGGAAGATTGAACCTATGCTTTCGAAGGATATTTACGGAGCGCTGTATTCGCCTACAGGAGGAAAAGTGAATCCCATCAGGCTGACCCTTGCCTTTTCCAGGGCGGCGAAAAAGCTGGGGGCCCGCTTCCTGACCGAGACCGAAGTGACCGGTATGATCAAAGAGGGTAATAAGATTCTCGGCGTGAAGACGGATAAGGGTGAATTTTATGCAGATGCGGTTGTGAATGCCTGCGGTTCCTGGGCGGCGGCCACGGCTAAAATGGCCGGAATTGACATGCCCATTAAGCCTAGGAAGGGACAGCTGATCGTGACAGAGCCAATCGGGCCATTTATGGACTGCACCCTGCAGTGCGCCCGCTATAACGTGATCAAGTTCCGTCCGGAGACGATTAAGGATGAGAATGTTTTAAGACTCGGTTCCTCCCTCAGTATTGAGCAGACGGAAAATGGAGGGCTGATTATCGGCGGAACCCGTGAGCTGGTGGGCTATGACCGGGAAAACTCTCTCGAGGCGATTGAGGCGATCCTGAAGCGGGCAGTCCGGTTCTTCCCGGCACTGAAGGATGTCTGCTTTATCCGTGCATTTGCCGGACTTCGCCCGTATACGCCGGACGGTCTGGCCATCATCGGAAGGGTAGACTGCCTGGAAGGCTTCTATATGGCGGCAGGGCATGAGGGAGACGGCATTGCCCTTTCTCCGGTTACCGGAAAGCTTCTGGCAGAGCAGATCGTATACGGAAAGGAATCCTATTCCCTGGAACCCTTCAGTCCCAACCGTTTTCTGAAGGCATAGGGCAGAAGAAAAAAGAAAACATAACAAGGTGTTGGCAAAGCGGCATAGATCGGATGGAGAATATGCCGCTTTTTTTATTCGAGGAGAAGATGAAATGAAGCTGAAAAGCATAAAAACCGCTATTGTAGATATACCCTTAAAACGTCCGCATGTGATGTCTCTTATGACGGTGCGGGAGGTAAATTATCTTTTTGTGTTTGCGCAGAGCAGTGACGGAACAGTGGGTTACGGGGAGGCTGCTTTCCTTGGAGGCCCGACCTGGTCAGAGGAAAGTGTGGAGTCGGCAAAGACAGCTGTGGAGCGTTATCTGGCTCCTTATCTTGTAGGGAAAGATTTTCGCAGACTGGAAGAAATGAGAAGCCTGATGGACAAGCTGGTGAGAGGCAATCATTTTGCCAAGGCTGCAGTGGAAATGGCACTGTTTGATCTGACCGGAAAGGTGCAGGGCCTGCCGGTGTATGATCTGATCGGCGGAAAGGTCAGGGACGAGGTCCCGCTGAGCTGGTCACTGGCTTCCTACGATCTGAAGGAGGAGGAAAGAGAAGCCGGGGAAATGATTGATAAGGGCGGGTATATTTTCAAATTCAAGACCGGCCTGCTTTCTCCGAAGGAAGATATCGAGCGGGTGCAAAATATCCGCAGGACCTTCGGGGATACGATCCGGCTGCGCATAGATGCCAATCAGGGCTGGAACCGGGCAGATGCGATCCGTGCAATCCGGGGGATGGAACCATATCATCTGGATTTTGCGGAGCAGCCGGTGCCGAAGGAGGATATAGACGGGCTGGCAGCCATTGCCCGTTCGGTTTCGGTTCCGCTTCTGGCGGATGAAAGTCTGGATTCTGTGCAGAATGCCATACAGCTGGTAAAGAAGGATGCAGTGGGCATGTTTGGCCTGAAGCTTACAAAGGCCGGAGGAATTATAGGAGCCAAGAGGCTTGCGGCAATCGCTGAGGCGGCAGGCTATCCCTGCTATGTGGGCTGTATGATCGAGACCGGTGTGGGAAATGCGGCATATCTTCATATGGCGGTATCCACACCCCAGGTGACCATGGGCTGCGAGCTGTTCGGACCGATGCTTCTTTCGGATACCATTACTACAGAGGAGCCGGAATATGGCCGCGGGACCATCGCTCTTACAAAAGAAAGACCCGGACTGGGAGTGGAGATTGACCCGAAGCAGTTTGAAAAATACAGAAGAAAAGGCTGTTAAGAGTGGGTTTTCTTCCACGGAAAGCGTAGTTTCTTCTCCGGAAAGCTTAGTTTCGTCTTGAAGAAATCTTCAAACTGTGCTTTAATGAAGTATAATACTGCAGTTTCCTGGGAGCTGATCCCGGACGGCAGCAGTTCCCGGATGGTTCCGGGAACAGAAAAAGAGGTGCAGTTGGAAAATGTCGGGCAGCCACAGAGATGGATTTATTCCGATACAGAAGTGTTATCCGGATGAATATCAGGAATATCGGGTTTCAGGTGAATATTGGAATAACGGTTTTCTGCCGATTCAGGTGTTCCGTATCCGTTTTCGGAAGAAAACCAAAATGGTGCTGTATCCC
>JALERW010000068.1 GCA_022763925.1 Lachnospiraceae bacterium | reverse complement strand
TTTCGGATCACATTGCGGTGCTGAACTTCGGTAAAAAAATTGCGGACGGAACACCGGAGGAGATTCGGAGCAACCACGAGGTAATTGAGGCTTATCTCGGAAAGGAGGATGACTAAATGCTGGAACTTCATAATGTGCGGGTCGCCTATGGAAATATTGAGGTGCTGCACAAGGTGAATATTGAAGTAAAGGATGGGGAGATTGTTACGATCATCGGTGCCAACGGTGCGGGAAAGACAACGACTCTTCGTTCTACGGCGGGCCTTCTTCCGAAAAAGAAGGGAAGCCAGATCCTGTTTGCGGGCAAGGATATCACAAATATGAATGCGGAAAAGATTGTTGCCGAGGGAATGGCTCTTTCTCCGGAGGGACGTCACGTTTTCCCGGATCTGACAGTACAGGACAATCTGGAGATGGGAGCTTATCTGCGCCATAAGGACAAGGAAGGCATTGCCAGAGACATGAAGGAAATCTTCCGGATGTTTCCCAGACTGGAGGAGCGGAGAAAGCAGCTGGGCAAAACCCTGTCCGGAGGCGAACAGCAGATGCTGGCCATTGCAAGAGCACTGATGTCAAATCCGAAGCTTCTGATGCTGGATGAGCCATCCACCGGTCTTGCACCGCTGGTTGTTAAGGAGATTTTTCAGATCGTTAAGCGCCTGAATAAGGAGCGGGGCCTGACCGTGCTGCTGGTAGAGCAGAATGCGAAGATGGCACTGGGTGTGGCTGACAGGGGTTATGTCCTGAAAAACGGTGAAATTGTGAAGAGTGATACCGGAATCAACCTGCTGAATGATGATTCCATCCGGGCTGCCTATCTGGGTGAGAACGTATATAAAGAAGAATAATCTGCTGCGCTGCCTCCGGGGATGCCCTTTTGGGAGCGCTGCAAAATATGGAAAAGCCGCCAGTTTTATGGGATGCATAGAACTGGCGGACTTCACTTTTTAAAAAGACTGTTAGAAATGATAAGGGGAGAACATGGTTATGTATGATCTTGGAATTGTGAATGGTACAATTGTAACACCGGAAAAAAGTGAAAGGACGAATATTTATGTTTTGGACGGAAAGATTGCGGAACTTACCGACGAGGTGCGGGAGGCGAAGGAAGTGATCGATGCTTCCGGCAGGCATATTTTTCCCGGCTTTATTGATCCGCATGTACATTCCAGAGACGGAGGGGCTACTCACAAGGAAGATTTCTTCCATTCCACCCGCGCGGCAGCGCTGGGCGGTCTGACCAGCATTATTGAGATGCCGAATGCGGTGCCTGCAGTATGCAGTGCCGAACGCTTTTATGCACAGAAGGCCAATCTGGAATCCAAGGCATACATTGATTTCGGCATGTGGGCACTGTGCCTTGGAAAAATGAACAATAAGGATCTGAAGGAGCTGGATGAGCTTGGAGTTGCAGGCTTCAAGTTTTTCTGGGGTTATGCCATCAACAAATCCAATTACAATCTGGTATACAATTATGAGAAGGGAGATCCGAATGTAATTCCTCCGCTGGGAGACGGGGAGATTTATACGATCTTTGAGGAGCTGGCAAAAATCGGGAAACCGCTGGCCATTCATGCGGAAAATGCGGATGTGATCAGCGAGCTGACCTCCCGCCTGAAGGTTGAGGATTATGAGAATGAGTATGAGGCGCTCCTGGCAGCCCGTCCTTCTGTCTGTGAGGAATCGATCGTGAAAACGGCGATCTCCTTTGCAAAGGCAACCGGAGCCCGTCTTCATATTCTGCATATGAGTGCAAAGGAGAGCGTGGATCTCCTCGAGGAGGCAAAAACCCAGGGACTTTCGGTGACCGGAGAAACAGCTCCCCATTATCTTACCCTTACCAATAAAGATTTCCTTCGTGTGGGAACAAACATGAAGGGGTATCCGCCGGTGCGCTATCAGGCGGATCAGGACAGGCTCTGGGAGGGGGTTCAGAAGGGAATCATCGATTCCATCGGATCGGACCATGCACCTCACACGGCGGAGGAGAAGAACGGAAGTCTCTTTAAGATCCCGTCCGGCATGTGCTGTATTCAGACTATCGTGCCTCTGATGCTGAACGCGGTCAATGAAGGGAAGATCACTGAGAATCAGCTGGCCGGTGTCCTTTCTGAGAATACCGCTAAGCTTTACGGCCTTTATCCGAGAAAGGGCTCTGTTCTGGTCGGTACGGATGCGGACTTTACCATTGTGGATATGAATAAAGAGGTCACTCTTCACAAGGATGAGTTTTACAGCATCAGCAAAGTGTCTGCCTTTGATAATTTTCACGTGAAAGGCTTCCCGGTGCAGACGATTGTCCGAGGCAGAACGGTGATGAAGGACGGTGTACTGACCTGTGAACAGGAAAGCAATGGTCAGTTCATTCCGGCATAACGGACAAAAGCGGATTACGTTTGCAAAGGAGGAGACAGAAATGGAAAACAGCGGATCTTTTGTGGCGGCAGGAGATATGTTTATTACCAGACATCTGCCGGAAAAAGGCTATGAGGGAATGCGGGAGTTGACGGATTTTATTGACCGTCAGGATATCCGGTTTGTGAATCTGGAGGTGACGGTCCATGACCGGGAGGGATACCCGTTTGGCTTCAGCGGAGGCACCTGGGCAATGGCTCATCCGGATCTTCTGAAGGATGTAAAAAAATACGGATTTAATGTATATAACAGTGCAAATAATCATTCGATGGATTACAGCCATAACGGTCTGATGGCAACCATCGGTTATCTGAAAAGAGAAGGGCTGAACTTCGCAGGGGTGGGAGAAAACCTTGCGGATGCTTCGGCTCCGGCCTATGTGGAGGGAGAGCATATCCGGGCTGCGGTGATTGCTGCCACCTCTACCTTTCATGAGTCCTGGGCGGCCGGCAATCAGCGGCTGGATATGAAGGGACGTCCGGGGGTAAATCCTCTCCGGTTCCGGAATAAGTACCACGTACAGGAAAGCTATTATGAGATGCTTAAGACACTTGCGGATGAGATTGATATCAATGCCCAGCAGAACCTGGATGTGAAGGAAGGCTTTGCCGTAGCATCGGAAGGAAGCTTCAAATTCG
>JALERW010000062.1 GCA_022763925.1 Lachnospiraceae bacterium | reverse complement strand
GGCCTCCGTCTACACCTACTCTCCGCAGCCGGTCCGAATCAGCCGGCACTCACTCTGCAGATTTTGAGCAGCAGCTCCGAGGCGAGTTCCCTGTGTTCCCTCTGCTGCCTCACACCAGCCGACAGCTCTCTGAATTCCGGTCCAAAGGTACTATTCCTCTTCATCGCTTTATCGATTATGATGATAGCATATTCTTTTCGAAAATGGAAGAGAAATTTTTCGAAATTATGTAAAGTTTTCCTTAACACTCCCCGGAAAAGCAGAAAGAACGGCTGTCAGGCAGCCGCTCTTCCTTACGATTCCGATTCCTTTTTATTATAAATATACCACAGCCCCTTCAGCAGAAGATCCGGGTCATAGATGATCTCATGCCGGGGCTTTTCAAAACGCACATGCGGAAGCTGAGAAGTCCGCTCGGTCAGCGCATCCTGCGAGATCCGGATGCCCGGCATGATGATATGGCCAAGATAGGTACGGTTCCCGTCCACCACCGAGCAGGTCGTGGCAGTCCCAAGATCAAAGATCAGCAGAGGTCCTTCATGCTCCTGCGCACCGGCCACAGCATCCGCCACCAGGTCCGCCCCCACGCTGGCCGGCTGATCCGTCGCGATCCTTATTCCGGTCCGGATCCCTCTTCCCACAACCATGGGCTTATGACCGGTCAGAAATGTCATTCCCTCTCCGATCACGTCCGTCAGCTCCGGTACATGCCCTCATGAAATCCTATTCACTCACGATATAAGTTCCACTCAGATTCCGATGGCAGAATCAGATTTGCAAACAAGCTTTGTCCCGGTATAGTTTCCTGAGGAATACTATCCGGGATTATTATAGCACATTCAGATTTCCTGTCCAAAGAAAAAATATGCTTTCCTTTAATGATTATCTACTGTTTTTGCCGTTGGTCTTTGCGAGAAATTTCTCATTCCGGATGATAAACCGCTCATGGTCTGCCTCGCCCACAACTCCGCAGGCATCGGATGCCGTGATCTTAAATACCAGCCTGCGGCCATCCACCTCCACGAGCTCACTTACACAGGTGACCTTCATGCCTACCGGGGTCGCACTCACATGCTTTGCGCAGATCTTCGTTCCGACGCTTCCCATGCCTTCCTCCAGCGCATCCAGCACACTTTCCATGGCCGTCTTCTCCATCAGGGCCACAAGTGCCGGTGTGGCAAATACCGGAAGAGTTCCGCTTCCCATGGCCTTTGCCGTATTGGCCTCTGTTACGATCACCTCGTCCGTTCCCTTTATTCCAGGCTTTAATTCCATCATCGATATCCTCCTCATATTCTGCTGCAATTTGGATTTTCATAATATTTCTTTCATTTTATCCGTCCGTGCCGGTTCCGTCAATGAATATTTGAGGGTCTTAATGCTCCTCCGCGGCTCTCAGCATCCGGTAACCCACACCGATATGCGTCTGGATATAGCGGGGCTCCGAAGGCACCGGTTCTATCTTTTTGCGTAAGGTAGCCATGAACACCCGAAGAGACGGGGTATCCGCCGCCAGCTCGCTGCCCCATACTTCCTTCAGAATATAATTGTGCGTCAGCACCTTTCCCGTATTTTTGGCCAGAACACAGAGCAGCTTATATTCAATAGGCGTCAGATGGATCTCCTTTTCCCCGACAAATACGCATCCGGCTGCGTAATCGATCTTCAGTTCTCCGTTTTGGTAAACACTGGACTGGGTACTGGTGTGCTCATTATCAAAGCGCACCCTTCTTAACGCTACCCGGAGTCTTGCCAGCAGTTCCTCCACGCTGAAGGGCTTCGTCAGATAATCATCCGCCCCGGCATCCAGTGCCTCCACCTTATCCCGGTCCTCGCTGCGGGCGCTGACCACGATGATCGGCATATTGGAAAAGCCCCGTACCTTGCGGATGATTTCCACTCCATCCATATCCGGCAGCCCCAGATCCAGGATCATCACATCCGGCCGGCCGGAAACCGTTTCCAGAATTCCCGCCGCTCCGTTTTTTGCCGTATGATACTGGTAATTCTGGGTTTCCAGCGTGGTTGCGATCAGATTGGAGATTGCCGTATCATCCTCCACGATCAGTATAAATGGCTTATTCATACATTTTCACCTCCGCAAGCTGCAGGGTAAAGTAGAAAACGGACCCCTTCGGAACATTATCCCTCACCCCGATCTGCCCTCCGTGGGCATGAATGATCGATTTACACAGTGCAAGCCCCAGGCCCAGACCTCTTCGTCCGTCCCCCCCGGCTTTTCCCACCGTGTAAAACATATCAAAAAGTTTATCCTTTGCCTCATCCGGCACGCCGGGTCCGTCATCCGCGATCTCCACCAGCACCCGGTTCTGAACCCTACGGGCGGAAATCACGATTCTGGATCCCTCCTGTGTATATTTAACCGCATTATTGATAATATTGATCAACACCTGCCCAATCAGACGTGCATCCATAAGCGCCATCAGAAGATCATCCGGAAGCTCCACCTCCACCTGATGAAGCCCTGCCTTCCGGTCCAGATGGTGGACGGCCTCCCGGATCACCTCTTCCAGGAGCTCCGGCTCCTTTTTCAGTTCCATGGTACCATTTTCAATTCTTGTCACGGACAGCAGGTTTTCCACCAGCTCATTGAGCCAGATGGCATCCTCATAAATACTCGTATACATCTGATGCTTCCGATCCTCATCCAGAAGTGACTCCTTTTCCATGAGAATTCCGGCATTTCCGCTGATGCTGGTCAGCGGGGTGCGAAGATCATGGGAAATGCTCCGGAGCAGATTGGCGCGCAGAGATTCCTGCTCCACCTGCAGCTGTGCCTGCCGTTTTTCTTCATTCAGCTGCTGCTTTTCCAGAATAAGTCCCGCGGAATCCAGAACTGCCAGCAGAAGATTTTTTTCAAAGGGCTCCAGGGCCGGCTTACCTTCCATGACAATGCCGGCTACCGCGTGCACCCGATGTTCCCCCCGGACCGCCATATACAGACATTCTGCGTCAGGAAACATTTTCGTTCCCTGACCTGCCTGCTTTCCGTTTACGCGAACCCACCCGGCTGCCTGAAGCTCCTTCTCAGACTGCCAACGGTCCATATCCCGGTCCTCTGCATCCAAACCGCCTGCTGCCGACTCACCGTCCCCTGCAAACAGCTGCCCGGGACCCAGCTCTGCGTCCCCTGAAGCCGGGTACAAAAGGACCGTACGGTCCAGAAGTTTCCGGATCTGAATACCGGTCCGGTACAGTATCTCCTCCCTGCTCTCTGCCTGCTGCAGCTTCTGGCTTGTCTCCAGAAGGATACCGGTCCGGTATGCCTCACGGGCAGCCAGCTTGGCCTGCTTCATAAGCCGCATGGCCAGAGAGCTTGTCATAAAGCTGGCGAGGAGCATGATGGTAAAGGTCACCGGATACCGGGCATCATAGGCGCGAAGCGTGTATCTGGGTTCCGTAAAAACGAAATTAAACAATAGTACCGAAAGGCAGGACGCCAGAGCGCCGTAAATTCTTGCGCTGGTCCAGACGGATATCAGCAGTACTCCGAGGATATACAGCATGATGGCTGTGGATTCTCCAAGACCAAGTTCAAAAAAAACCAGTCCAAGCACCGTAGCCATAGCCAGCACCAGAAAGGTTTTTACCACATCCTTTACAGAAAACCGGAACTTTTCTCCCCGGAAGCGCGTTTTTTTCCTGTACTTTGGCTGAGTATCCGGAATAATATAAAAATCCATATCCGGCATGAGGGCAATCAGCCGCTCCGCCATGGGCTTCTCCCGCATTTCGAAAAATCGTCTGCTGTTCGTTCTTCCGATCACGATCTTGGAAATGCCCCCTATCCGGGCATACTCCGCGATATGGATCGGCACATCCTCCCCGTACACGGTAGCGATCCGTGCCCCAAGCTTTTCCGCCAGCCTTCCGCTGTCCATCAACCGTTTCCGATCCTCCGCCGGCATCTGTGCGCTCCCGGAAGTCTCCACATAGAGTGCTGTCCACTCACACTGAAAGGCCTCCGCCATCTTTGCAGCTGTCTTCACTACCCGGATATTGGACGGAGAAGACGACAGGCAGACCAGTATGTGCCCCTTATCCTCTGTCCGGGCAAAATCCTGATTCATGTACCGTCCTCCGTTTCTGATTGGTATCTTATGACCCTGGCATTTTTGTATAGTATACCACAGGCAGGACCTGTTTTTGGAATCTTAATATAATCTTAATATCTCCCCCCTTCATCTTAATCCGCCTCTAATTTCTTTTATGTTATCCTGATAGCATCTACCTTAACTATGAAATGAGGGATTTTTATTGTCGCCCTGGAAAAACAATGATCTGACACCCGCACAGATGATCATGATCGGCTTTTTTCTGCTGATTCTGTCCGGTGCATTTTTTTTAATGCTTCCTGTCGCCACCAGAGACCATCAGGGTGCATCATTTATGGACGCTCTGTTCACTGCCACGTCGGCGACCTGCGTGACCGGACTTGTGGTAAAGGACACCTTCTCCTACTGGTCCGGCTTCGGTCAGCTGGTCATCCTGATCCTGATCCAGATCGGCGGCATGGGCGTCATAACCGTAACGGTCGTGTTTTCTGTTCTCCTGAAAAAGAAGATCGGTCTGAAGCAGCGTCTGGTCATGCAGGAATCCATCAGTGCTCCGCAGACCGGCGGCATCGTCCGTCTGACCACATTTTTTCTGAAAGCCGCCTTCCTGATGGAAGGGCTTGGAGCGCTGGTCCTTGCACTTCGGTTCTGTCCGAAATATGGTTTTTTCAAAGGGCTGTGGTTTTCGGTTTTTCACTCGATTTCCGCTTTCTGCAATGCAGGCTTTGACCTGTGTGGTACGGATGCTCCCTTTTCGTCCCTTACAGCCTACACTGCGGACCCCATTATAAATCTACCGGTTCTGGCTCTGATCACCATAGGCGGAATCGGCTTTTCCGTCTGGAATGATATTGTGGAGAACGGTCATCACTTTCACGCCTGGCGCCTGCAGACCAAAATAGTACTTTTTACCTCTGCCGCACTTATTCTTCTGCCGTTTCTGTATTTTTACTTTTATGAGTTCCGCTGCAGCGCATGGGCCGGGATGTCGCAGGCAGAACGCTTCTGGGCTGCGCTGTTCCAGGCTGTTACGCCGCGTACTGCAGGCTTTAACTCGGTGGATCTGACCCTGCTTCAGGGGCCTTCTCTTATGCTTCTGATCCTTCTTATGCTGATCGGAGGTTCTCCGGGTTCCACAGCCGGAGGATTCAAAACAACGACCTTTGCAGTACTGTTTTTAAGTGTCCGATCCGTATTTAAGAAAGAGGAAAACGTGCACTGTTTTTCCCGGAGGATTTCAGATGAGCTGCTGCGGCGTGCAGCTGCCATTGTAACGATGTATCTGTGTATGTTCATGTCCTTCGCAGCTGTCATTTGCTGCATGGAACAGTTTTCGTTTACAGCCGCCCTTTTTGAATGTGCTTCCGCCATTGGAACGGTCGGACTTTCTCTGGGGATCACGTCCTCCCTGGGACCGGTTTCCAGAATCCTTCTCATTCTTCTGATGTATTTCGGAAGAGTCGGGGGCCTTACCATGCTTTATGCCGTACATACTCATCGCCAGGCGCCTTTCCGTCTTCCTCAGGAAAACATTGCCATAGGATAACATACAGAAGCTGCGGCTTACAGGTATAATTCTTACTTTAGAAATGGGGGATTTGTTATGAAATCAATTCTGCTGATCGGGCTGGGGCGTTTTGGCCGCCATATGGCCCAGAAGCTCCATGAACTGAACCATCAGGTATTTGCCGTTGACATTGAAGAGGAACGGGTAAACGATGCCCTTTCCTATGTCACCACCGCTCAGATCGGTGATGGAACCAACGAGAAGTTTATCGCAGCTTTGGGAGTACGCAATTTTGATCTGTGCGTGGTTGCTATTGGAAATAATTTTCAGAGCGCCCTGGAAACCACTTCTCTCCTCAAGGATTACGGAGCCAAATTCGTGCTGTCCCGGGTAAAGCGGGATGTCCATGCAAAATTCCTGCTTCGCAACGGAGCGGATGACATTATATACGCAGAAAAGGAAATGGCGATCCGCTCAGCAGTCAAATACAGCTCCGATAATGTGTTTGATTACATTGAGCTCACCAGCGAGCACTCTATTTATGAGACACCGGTTCCTGCCTCCTGGATCGGGAAATCGATCGTTCAGCTTTCCGTCCGGCAGAAATACCATCTCAGTATTCTGGCCATAAAATACCAGGAGCAGCTGGAACCCCTGCCAAAACCGGAACATGTATTCCGGGCAGAGGAATCCATACTGATCCTTGGTTCCAACAAAGATATACAGAAATTCCTCCATCTGTAGCATTTATAAAACCTTAATATCTTCGCCGATCCCTTAATCCCGTCATAATGGGAAATCATCTATAATTCTATTTATAGAAAGAGGGGATTTATATGGGCAGTGTCCTTTTAATATTCGGTTTCTTATTTGCCGGCTGGATCGGTTCCTTTGCATTTCGTGCGGTGGACAATTTCCGAAAAAAGCTGTCAGAGGAAAAAGAAGCCTCCTTATAAGCCTGCAGCAGCTGGCCGCCGATACATCGGATGTCCCGTTCCCGGGCAGCCAGGTAGCCCTGTGCGGTCAGATCTGCTGTTTCGTGTTTTAATATTTTCTCTGTTATCTCCCGGAATTCTTCCGGGGTTTTTCTTTTATAAAGATTCACTCCGTCCGCAAAAGCATCCCTGAACACGGGAATGTCTCTAACCAGCACAGGAATCTGCATGGAAAGTGCCTCCAGAAGAACGATTCCTTCTGTTTCCTCCCTCGTCAGGAATAAAAACAGATCGCTCCCCCCATAGGCATCCCGCAGCTGTTCCTTATTCACATATCCCGGAAAATGCAGATTGGGAAGAGGCTTTTTCATTGCCCGCTTCACCCGTTTCGGCAAAAGCCCGGGCGGCGCATATCCAAACCAGAAAAACTGTACCTTCGGAAGCTGCTCTGCCAGTGCAATGAAATCCAGAATTCCCTTCCGCTCAATGGGAAGTCCTGCCGACAGCACTACAGGATCCTCGCTGCGAAGCCCATAGGCTTCACGGAATCTTTGCCGCTGCTCCGGCTTTTTCACAAAAAACTCCGTATCTATCCCATTGGAAATATCTTTTACCGGCGCCCTCAGTCCATAGCCCTCAAGAAGCTTTCTGGAATATGGGGTAGGGGTAAGCACCAGATCCCCCGTATTATAGCAGAGACAAAGCCATTTTTTAAAAAGAGGCGCCAGCAGATTGGAACAGATAAAGGAATTCCGGAAATCCTCCATCGTGGAATGGGCATGATATACGACGGTTTTCCCCTGTCTTTTTGCCCGCTTCGCCATCCAAAGTGCATCCGGAAAAACCGTATTCACATGAAGGACATCATATGCCCCCTTCGG
>JALERW010000007.1 GCA_022763925.1 Lachnospiraceae bacterium | reverse complement strand
GCATTCATGGCTGAGCGCAGATCAGATACAAAGGCGGCATAGCCTTCCCGATCCTCCCGGAGGATATATTCACAATCCACATCCACACCTGCATAGCCAAACATCCGCACCCGGGTAAGAAGCTCCCCGATGAGCTTCTCTTTTGTCTGAGGATTTGTCGAGACGGCGTGTACCAGCTGGTTGTTGAAGGTGCCGGAAGGGGATAAAGGTGTCAGCACCAGCATCACCGGAAGGCCATAGGCAGCTGCCAGCTCCCGAACCGCCACATCGTCGAAGGGCAGCAGGCGGCCGTCTTCCGTAAACCCCACAGAAAAGGAAAGTACGGTTCGTATGGCCGGGAAGGCTTCGTGAAGGAGCTCTGTGCGGGTAAAAGGATAGGCATAGGCCTCTGCGCGAAGATTCAGCCGTACCGGTGCGTCCCCGGCACCCAGGATCAGAAGCGACTGGCCGACTGCCAGGGAATCCGGGCTTCTCAGTTCATTGTTATAGATAATGGTCCATGCGGGAACCTGATAGCGTTCTGCGATGGAGATAACGGTTTCACCGGCTGTGACAACGTGAATGATCATGATGGCTTTCCTGAAACAGTACTTACCGAAAGTATATGCAACAGAAAATATTATCAGTACATTATTACACAAAAGAAGCAAGAAGTCAGGACGGGATAATCCCCATGGGCACCATGGGTGCTGAAAAAAATTCTATATTTAATTTATTATTAATAAAATATATCCTAAAAATAAAAATTATAAAAAATATTATTGACACGAAAAGGAATTTCTGCTAGGATAGCATACATCAAAGAAAACGGAGCAAAGATGCATCGGACCTGTCGTCAGATGCATTTTTTGTTCCTCTCAGTAACAGAATCGGATGTAAAGGGGCATCGCCGAAGGCGGTGTCCCTTTTCTCTTTTTCGGACAGGCGGAGGACGCCGGCAGAAAATTTCCGCAGGAACGGGAAAGACGCCATTTCAGAATGCTGATGTGAACAGGAGGTATGAATATGACAGTGTATGATATGTTAATGGATTTCGCTTTTGCATCAATTTTGATTTTGATCGGACAGTTTTTACGGGCAAAGGTTCGTTTCTTTCAGAAGTTTTTTATTCCGGCAAGTATGCTTGCCGGGTTTATCGGTCTGGCACTTGGAAGCCAGGGACTTGGCATTCTGCCTTTCTCCGGATCCATGGGTTCTTATGCGGGACTTCTGGTAATTCTGGTATTTGCCATTATCGGACTGAATGGCTTTGAAAGCGGTAAGGGAGGCGAAGGAGGAGCTGAGGAGCTCAAGAGAGTATCCGGAAATTTCTTTTACCGTACGGCTCATTTCTTCATTCAGTTCTGTCTTCCCATTGCCATTTCTCTTACGGTGGTTAAGGCAGTGATGCCGGGGATCAATGACGGCTTCGGAGTTCTGATGGCATCCGGCTTCATGGGTGGACACGGCACCGCTGCAGCAGTTGGAAGTACGCTGGAAAGCCTGGGCTGGACAGAAGGAACCGATATTGGAATGACCTTTGCAACCATCGGTATTCTGCTTGGCGTTTTCGGGGGAATTGCTCTGATCAAGCTTGCAACCAAATGCGGCTGGACCGCTTACATTAAAGATTTCGCTTTTATCTCCGATGACATGAAAACGGGAATGATTCCGAAGGAGCACAGAAATGCGCTGGGTGAGGATACCATTTCCAATGTGTCTCTGGATACTCTGGCTTATCATTTAAGCATTGTTCTTGGCGTTTCCGGTATTGGATATTTTCTGAACACGAAGGTGATCGCCATCTGGCTTCCGGGTGTTCCTTCTTATACAGTTGCATTCCTTGTGGCCATTCTTTTCTTCTATATATTTCGGAAAACTCCGGTTTACGGCCATATGGATAAGAGAATCAATTCCCATATTTCCGGTACCTGTACGGATTATGTAGTATTCTTCGGTATTGCAAGCATCAAGATCTCCGTTGTTGTGGAATATGCCGTTCCGCTTCTGATCCTGTCTCTGGCTGGCCTGTTCTGTGTTCTGTTTTCCCTTCTTGTTCTTGGGCCGTTGTTTAATAAGAAGAGCTGGTTTGAGAGAGGCATTTTCTGTTATGGATATGGTACCGGTGTATTTGCCATCGGCTTTGTGCTTCTTCGAATCGTGGATCCGGAAAACAAATCCAAAACGCTGGAGGATACGGCCATGGCTCCCTTCCTTTCCTTTGTGGAGCTCTTTGTATGGTCTCTGGTTCCCACTATGCTGGTAGCAGGTCAGGGATGGACGGTCGTAGGTGTTACCGCAGCAGTCACTGTCGGAGCAGTTTTGATCAATATCATTACAAAGGCATGGTATCCGAATCTTCCGCTGAAAGGACGCGGAGGCTATGGGCTGGACAATGAAGTTTCCGGGGAAGCGCTGACAGAAGCAGCAGAAGCAGTTGCGGAATAAAGGAAAGAGCAGCAGCTCTGAGAAATACAGTAAGCCAAAGAAGGGCCTTGTTCGGGAAACGGATGAGGCCCTTAAAAATAAAAAATAATAAAAATACTGAGAAAAGGGGCGATTGGTTTGAGGATTGAAAACCATCCGATACTTGGAACCTACCAGAAAGGGCCGCTTGTGACCTTTACGCTGGATGGGAAGGAAATGAAAGGCTATGAAGGAGAGCCGATAGCTGCGGCACTTCGGGCAGCGGGGGTTATGACCCACCGCCATACGTCAAAGCTGGATATGCCAAGGGGAATTTTCTGTGCAATCGGACGGTGCACAGACTGTGTCATGATTGTTGACGGAAAGCCGAATATCCGTACCTGTGTGACTCCGCTTCAGGAGGGCATGAAGGTACAGACACAGTATGGAATCAAAGCAAAGGAGTAAATGGACATGAAAAGATATGATTTGATCATTATCGGCGCAGGACCGGCCGGACTTTCGGCTGCCGTTGAGGCGGCAGGAGCAGGAATGCACGTGGTGGTATTTGATGAAAATGCAAGACCGGGCGGCCAGCTGTTTAAACAGATACATAAGTTTTTCGGATCAAAGGAGCATAAGGCGAAGATCCGCGGAATCCGCATCGGCGAGGAGCTTCTTAAAGAGGCTGAAGATGCAGGTGTAGAGGTACACTTAAATGCCATTGTCATGGGCCTGTTTGACTGTAAGGAAATTACGGTCATGGAGAATGAGGCCGTTCATCATTACAAGGCAGATTCCATCATCATTGCCACAGGAGCCAGGGAAAATATGGTGCCCTTTGAAGGCTGGACCCTGCCGGGTGTGATCGGCGCGGGAGCAGCACAGACCTTAATGAATCTTCACGGAGTACAGCCGGGAAGCCGTGTATTGATGGTCGGCTCCGGAAATGTGGGGCTGGTTGTTTCCTTCCAGCTTCTGCAGGCCGGGGTCCAGGTGGCAGCAGTGATCGATGCGGCGCCGAGAGTTGGCGGCTACGGTGTTCATGCATCTAAGGTAGCAAGAACCGGCGTACCCTTCTACCTGTCTCATACTGTTGTAAAAGCAGAGGGAGAGAATCATGTGACCGGAGCGGTCATTGCTCAGGTAGATGAGAGGTTTCAGCCCATACCGGGAACAGAGATGCATCTCGATGTGGATACGATCTGTATGGCGGTTGGTCTGTCTCCCATGTCCCAGCTGCTGTCCATGGCCGGTTGTGAAATGGTGGATAAGGGAGGCGTCGTTCCCGTGGTGAATGCCTATGGGGAAACGAGTATCCGGGGCATTTTTGCTGCAGGAGATGTGGCCGGCATTGAGGAGGCCAGCTCTGCCATGATTACCGGACGGATCACGGCCGCTGCAGCCGCTGCTGAGCTTGGATATCTGTCAGAAGAAGAATTTGAGAAAAAGGCGGAGAATCTGAAGGCCTCCTTAAAGCAGCTTCATGAGGGGATGTTCAGTCCCGAGAACCGCGGACGAACTGATCTTACGGTGACAGATGAAGGCATCGCCCTCTCTTCGACCCTGCTGAAAAAGGGCTATGTGGCGGATGAGGAGATCAGCCGGTTCCCCGGTGTGGTTTCCGGTATAAAGGGCATTCATCCGGTGATTGAATGCACTCAGAATATTCCGTGCAATCCATGTCAGGACGCCTGCCGTTTTGGCTGCATTTCTGTAGGAGAAAAGATCACAAAGCTTCCGGAGGTGAATCAGGAAGCAAGATGCACCGGCTGCGGCATGTGTGTGGCCATGTGCTCCGGACAGGCAATTTTCCTTGTGGATGAAGATTATGACGAGACCGGAGCCAGTGTAACGATTCCCTATGAATTTCTTCCGTATCCGGAACCGGGAACAAAGGGGACTGCCCTGGGAAGAGACGGAAAAGCAGTGTGTGAGGCGGAGGTCCTTTCCTGCAGGACGGCACCGGTTATGGATCACACGGCCCTGCTTACCATCCGTGTGCCGAAGTCGATGGCCATGAAGGCGCGTTTTTTCACCGTATAGAAACCGGTGGTTTCATTCAATAGATCAGGAGGAATAGAAAATGGCAGCAATTTTAGACAGAAATGATGATCTGGGCGGCTTCCGGCCGGAGCCGGATGATAACCTGATCATCTGCCGGTGTGAAGAGGTAACCAAAGGAGAAATCCGCCGGGCAGTGCATGAAGGGATGCGTACGATGACAGAGGTGCGCAGATTCCTGCGTGTCGGCATGGGGCTTTGCCAGGGCGGAACCTGCGGCAGAATCGTAAAGGGAATTATTGCAAAGGAGATGGGCGTAAAGCCGTCGGAGCTTTCCGAATGTACTTCCAGAGGACCGGCACGGCCCATTGAAATGAGAATCTTTGGAAATGAGGTAGCGGATGATGAGTAAAAATGCGGAAGTAGTAATTATCGGGGCGGGCATTACAGGCTGTGCGGCAGCTTATTATCTTGCTAAGAAGGGAGTCAGTGTCATCGTTCTTGAGAGCACGATGATCGGGCACGGCGGTTCCAGCAGAAACGGCGGCGGTGTACGTCAGTCTGCCAGAGACGTCCGGGAGCTTCCCATAGCCATGTATGCCATTGAACATTTATGGCCCTATCTTTCAGAGGAGCTGGACTGCGATATTGAATACCATAAAGACGGGAACCTTCGTCTGGCAAAGACAGAGGGACATATTAAGATCCTTCAGAATCTGGTGGATGCCAGTGTCGCCGCCGGGCTGGATGTGCGGATGATCAGCGGAGACGAAGCGCGTCAGATCTGTCCGTATATGTCGGAGGAGGTCATTGCCGCCAGCTGGTGCCCTACAGACGGACACGCCAATCCCATGGTGACGACGCTGGCCTTTTACCGGAAGGCAAGAAGCATGGGGGTTCAGTTCATTACCGGTGAGGAAGTAGTGGAGATCCGAAAGGACAAGGGAAGAGCCAGGAAAGTCCTGACAAAGGCAGGAAACTGTTATGAAGGAGAAACGATTATCCTGGCAGCCGGATTTGCCAGCAGGGCGATCGCGAATACGGTGGGTATCGATGTTCCCCTGATCCGGCAGAACCTGGAATGTCTGGTCACCGAGGCACAGCCGCCCATGTTCTGGCAGATGCTCGGTACTGCAGAGGCAGACTTTTACGGGCATCAGTCCAAACATGGCTCCTTCGTATTCGGAGGAAGCAGCGGACTGGAAATGTTTGTGAAAAACGACAATACGGCAGGAGAATCCACCTCCATCACAGCAGCTTCGGTATGCCGCGGCATTATGAAATATTTCCCGTCGCTGGCAGATGCGAAGATCGTCCGTCACTGGTCCGGCTTTATGGATGCCTGTGCCGATCATGTGCCGATCATTGATAAGGTGGATGAGGTGCCGGGACTGATTCTGGCATGCGGATTTACCGGACACGGCTTTGGAATCGGACCGGGGTCCGGACTGATCTTAAGTCAGATGGTGCTGGGAGAAAAGCTCTGTGTGGATATCCCGGATCTGAAATACGACCGGTTCAAGGCAAAGGCATAAGGCGTCAGTGGCTCTGAGACGATGGAAACGGAGGAATGAGGATGCAGTACAGACATCTGGGAAATTTCGAAGAGCGGGTATCTCTTCTCGGATACGGATGCATGCGTTTTCCGGTACGGGAGGACGATCCGGCGAACATTGTGGAGGAAGAAGCCGAAAAGCTGATCGATCAGGCAATTGCTTCGGGAATCACCTATTTTGATACCGCTTATCCGTATCACGGAGGCCGCTCGGAGGAGGTATCTTCCCGGATCCTCCGGAAATATCCTAGGTCTTCTTATTACCTGGCAGACAAGCTTCCGATCTGGCTGATCAAAAAGGATGAGGATACGAAGCGGTATTTCGAAGAGCAGCTTGTCCGGTGCCAGGTGGAGTATTTTGATTTTTATCTGGTCCATTCCCTGGACCGGAACAAATACAGAATCTGTGAGCAGTATCATGTGTTTGATACACTGAAACGCCTGAAGGAGGAAGGAAAGATCCGGCATCTGGGCTTTTCCTTCCATGATGATGCGGGGCTGCTGGAACAGATTCTGGATGATCATTCGTGGGATTTCGTGCAGATTCAGCTGAATTATCTGGACTGGGAGCTGCAGGATGCAAAGCACCAGTATGAGGTTTTGGCAGCGAGAGGACTTCCCTGCATGGTGATGGAGCCTGTGAGGGGCGGTGTTCTGGCAAGCCTTCCGGAGAATGCAGCAGCATATCTGAAGGATGTACATCCGGAGGCTTCCTGTGCATCCTGGGCGATCCGTTTTGCCGCATCTCTTCCGAATGTCCTCTGTGTCCTGAGCGGAATGGCTTCACAGGACGTGATAGAGGAGAATGTACGGACGGTATCAAATGCCGGAGAGTTCCGTGCGGAGGAGGTAAGAGCATTAAGACTTGCTGCCCGGGAATTCCGGAAAGGAAATCTGATCGGCTGTACCGGCTGCGGTTATTGCCGGGAATGCCCGAAGGGGGTCAATATCCCGAAAATTTTTGCGGGCTATAATCAGTATCTGGTGGGAAAGGACCGTTTTCAGCTGTACAATGCCTATGTGAAGCTGAAGGATGAGGAAAAGGTCAGAAACTGTATAAAATGCGGAAGCTGTATGACACATTGCCCCCAGGGAATTCCCATTACGGAAAAGCTTGGGGAAGTGCAGGCACTCGTGGATGAGATCAATGCGAACCGGCCGGACAGCTGGTTTGAACTGTAGCGTAAGTGTCAGGCGTTTTGCCCTGCTCTTTGGTGTCCGCCTTTTGGATTATATCTGGTAAAAATACTGGAAAGCGTATATAATAACAGATAGAAAAAAACAGGAGGCGGATCGTATGGATATGGAACTTCATATAAAAAAGGTGGATGCGGATACCGTAAAGGAATTTGCGAAAAAGGCGTGGGAGCTGACCGAAGCGAAGGCTGCCGGTTTCAAAGAGAGTGAGACGGTGAAATGTCTGGTAAGGAAGACGGGGGCATATATTCACAGGATGGAGATCCGGGATCTGACTCTGGTGAAGCTGGCAAGTCTTACGGCAGGATTCATGGCGGGGCTGTGCGCGCCGAAGAAATGGAAGAAACCTCTGATGGTTCTTGCCGGTGCCGTGTTTGTTCTTACGTTTATTCCTTCCATGGTGAAATTTGTCAGAGGACTTCTGGTGGAGGAATAAGAGAATATGGCAGATTATATAACGACCTGGTCCGGGATACATTTCACGCCGCTTGAACCAAAGAAGGAGGAGATCCGGGCGGAGGATATCGCCCATGCGCTGTCCCTGATGACCAGGGCCAACGGACATTTTCCGGAATTTTATTCGGTAGCGCAGCACTGTATTCACTGCTGTGAGGAAGCAGCGGCGCGGTCGTATTCGGCCAGGGTACAGGCCGCCTGCCTGCTCCACGACGGAAGTGAAGCATATCTGGCGGATATTACACGCCCGGTGAAGAAGCATCTGCCCGGGTATCTTTCCATTGAGGAGGTTCTGCAGAGTGCCATTTATGAGAAGTTTCTGGGAGAGCCGCTGACAGAAGAAGAGGAAGCTCTGGTGAAGGATGTGGATGACGCACTTCTTTATTATGAATTTCTTCATTATATGGGAGAGGCGCTGATGGACTGCGCACCGGTTCTTTCCGGGAGCCCTGTATTTGAAACGCTTCCTTTTCAGACGGTGGAGAAGCGGTATTTGAAGCTGCTGAAGGAGCTGCTTCACCAGCAGGGATTTCTTGACAAATCCAGGATAAAACCATAAAATGGTGAAAAATAATAGGCGCGTAAAGGAGGTAGTTGACATATGAATAATTTTGTAGTTGCGATCACCAGAACCTGCGGAAGCGGGGGAATGAGCATAGGAAAGCTGCTTTCGGATTATTATGCGATTGATATCTATGACCGGAAGCTTCTGCAGCTTGCCTCAGAGGACAGCGGAATCAGCGAAGAGCTGTTTGCCAGTGTGGATGAGAGTATGAAAAAGAGCATGCTTTACCGGGTTTCCAGGAAGGTATATACCGGAGAGCTGATCCCTCCGGAGAGTGATGATTTCACGTCAAATGCGAACCTGTTTGCGTATCAGGCGAAGGTGCTCAAGGAGCTGGCGGAGCGGGAATCCTATGTTGTGATCGGACGAGCGGCGGATTATGTTTTGAAAGATTTCAAAAATCTGATCCGGGTGTATATTCATGCACCGAAGGAGATCTGTATTGAACGGGAAATGAAGCGTCAGGGAATCAACCGAAGAGAAGCTGCCGCTTATGTGGAAAAGATGGATAAGTACCGTGAGGCATATTATACATACCATACGGGAAGAGAGTGGAAATCTGCGGATAATTTTGATCTGTGTCTGGATACCTCCAAGTTCTCCTATGAGGAGGCGGCTGAAATGATCAAGAGCATGATCCGGATCCGCACCGGAAATACTCTTTAGAGGGAAATAAAAAGGAAATACAGGATGGGAGCACGCCCCGGAAGGCATTGTGGATTCCGGGGCGTGTTCTTTGCATGAGAAACAGCCGTTAAAACAGCGTGGCAAAGGAATTGTACAGATCTAAGATTCCGTATCCCCATTCCCGGCTGGGATAGGAGACGTTGTCTGTACGCCGCGCACTGCGGATCAGAAGATTTTTCAGGCCGATTCCGTTAAGGCCGATAATGTTCTGGCGGGTGACGGCCCATTCAAATATAAGAGCGGCGACGCCGGCGGTATGGGCTGCAGCCAGGCTCGTTCCGGAGCGTGTGGTGAACCGTCCTCCGGGAAGCGGACCGATGAGTTCTACGCCGGGAGCAGCCAGCTCCGGCTTTACGGCTGAAAGAGGAGTAAAGCCCCGGCTGGCCTCCAGATAAAGGCTCATATTCCGGTAGTCATAGGCTGTGACGGTAATCGGGGACTGGGAAGCGCCGGGAGCAGTGACCGTCTCATAGGGGGAGGAGCGGAGAAAATAGGTTTCTTCCTTTATCAGCCCCCGGACCGGAAGCCACATATGATAGGAAACCTCTGTGGGGCTGTCTGTGGCAACGGAGAATTTCCAGATCCCCGCATCCGGAGTCAGAAAGCGGAATACGATCACCTGATTGCCGGAGGCCCGGTCCAGAGGAATGGAGGTAATATAGATGACAGATCTGGTGAATATGAATCGGATTTCCTGTGTGCTGTTGGAACGGGAAGGAATTACCTGGGCAGATTCTCCGGAGGGAGACTGCAGGGTAAGAAAATAGGGCTCCAGAGAATTTCCCCAGAGCTCCAGTGTAAAGCCGGGTTCCTTTTCTGCCACCCGAAGCTCTGCAATGTCCGGAGCAGGGCCGGGAACGTTGATGCCGTGATAGTGGCCCCGGGTATTCCCTTCATTGCCTGCGGGAAGGCAGATGCAGGTACGGAACGTGCGGCCTACGGAATCCAGGTACTGCTCCAGCGGACTGACTCCTGTGTGGGAGCCGAAATTGCTTCCCAGACCGATGCAGATGGAAACCGGGATATTGTGGAGCTTTTCAGAGCATTTCATGGCGTAGCGGACGGCCAGCATGATGTCGTTTTCCTGATAGACGTCCTGATCCGGCGGAAGAAGGAAGAGATCCCGAAGATACTTCTTGGCCGGCTTGAGACGGATGACAATCAGGGTGGAAAGGGGAGCGACACCCGAAAAGCTGTGCGCCGGGTTTTCCCCTCCTGCGGCAATGCCGGCCAGAAAAGTGCCGTGACCGTTGTCGTCCGTGGACGGAACCAGCTGATGGGGATCCGCGGCTTTTAAGGCCTGGTTGATATCCTCGGCCGTATATTCCGAGCCGTATTCAAAGCCGTCCGGCGGCGGGGCATCGGTAAGACGCTGGTCCCACAGATAGGCGATCCGTGTGGTTCCGTCGCTGTTGCGAAATTCCGGAAGGGTGTAATCGATACCGGAGTCAATAATTGCGACGGCGGTTTCCCGACCCTTCAGATCCAGATAGGGATGATTCTGAATGCGGGAAATTCCGGACTCATTCAGACTGGCAGTATCCATATAGGTATAGCATTTCGGTGTGTTGCCATAGGATGCGGCAGTAAAGGTGTTCAGGGAAACATAGGTATCCGGAACATACAGGACTGCAAAGCGGGAGTCAATGACGGAAATATCCTGAAGCAGACGGGGATCCCCGAGCCAGCTTAAATCTCCGCGATATTCGATAATGAAATCGGCATAATTTTCATTCAGGGCAGGCGGGAGCGGGCGGTCCCTCTGCTGGGAATGCAAAAGCTCTTTGGAAGAAGACATGGAAGAACTCCGGGTTTTTTGAACATATATATTCGGCGTGAAGGGGAAATATGCAGGCCGAAAACGGGGTTTACAGCTGGTTTTTTTGAAAAATGCATAAAAATACTTGAATTCCGTATAAAGTGTTTCTATAATGACAGTAAGGTTCGCGGTGAAGCGTTCCAAGAGAGGAGAATTAAGATGAAAAAGAAAATACTTGCATTGATGCTTGTGTGTTCCATGGCAGCTGCACTGGCTGCATGCGGAAGCAAGGAAGCGGCAGCTGAGCCGGCAGCAGAGGAGACAGAGGCGGCAGAGGACGAAGCAGCAGAGGAGGAAGCTGCAGGCGGCACTCTGGTTATGGCCACCAACGCAGAATTCCCGCCGTATGAATATCATGACAATAATGAGATCGTGGGTATCGACGTGGAGATTGCACAGTCTATTGCAGAGGAGCTTGGAATGACCCTTCAGATTGAGGATATGGCGTTCGATTCCATTATCCTTGCTGTCAATTCCGGAAAGGCAGATATCGGTGTTGCCGGAATGACCGTGACGGAAGACCGTCTGGAGAACGTGAATTTCTCTGACAGCTATGCGACTGCTGCTCAGGTTGTTATCCTGAAGGAGGACAGTGAGATCGCCACAGTGGATGATCTGGCAGGAAAGACCATCGGTGTTCAGCTTGGAACGACCGGAGATATTTATGCAGACGATATTGAAGATGCCACCATTGAAAGATATAATAAGGGCTTTGAGGCCGTACAGGCACTCAGTCAGGGCAAGATAGATGCGGTTATCATTGACCGTGAGCCTGCGAAGGTATTCGTGGAGGAGAACGAAGGCCTGAAGATTCTGGATGAGGAATTCACCGTTGAGGAATATGCGATTGCAATTGCAAAGGACAACGAAGAGCTTCTGGAAAAGGTGAACGGAGCGCTTGCAGCTCTGAAGGAGTCCGGTAAGCTGGATGAGATCATTGCAAAATATATTACTGCAGAATAGGCTGCAGTGACAGGCCGGCCTTCGAACGGGGCATTGTCAGATGCCCGCGGTCCCGGGGCCGGCTGTTTTGCCGTGTGGGAAAGAAACAGGCTTTTCGGCCGCAAATAAAGGGAAGGGCTTTCCCCTTCGGCAAAGCAGAAAGAAAAAAGAAGAGAAGGAGATGGAGGAATGGAGGCACTGTCCAACGCAATTTACAAGAATTTTATAAAAGATGACCGCTGGAGGTATATTACCAGCGGCCTGGGCGTTACACTGAAGGTAACGTTTTTTGCGGTTCTGATCGGTATCCTGTTGGGGTTCCTGGTGGCGATTGTCCGTTCTACCTATGACCGGACCGGGAAAATGAAGATACTCAATGCCATATGCAAGCTGTATCTGACGGTAATCCGGGGAACACCGGTGGTCGTACAGCTTCTGATCATTTATTTCGTGGTCTTTGCATCAACCAATGTGAGCAAGGTGCTGGCAGCGGTGCTGGCTTTCGGAATCAATTCCGGGGCCTATGTGGCCGAGATCTGCCGAAGCGGTATTATGTCTATTGATATCGGACAGCTGGAGGCGGGAAGAAGCCTTGGCTTTTCCTATGCACAGACCATGTGGTATGTGATCCTGCCGCAGGCATTTAAAAATGTGCTACCGGCGCTGGGAAATGAGTTTATCGTGCTTCTGAAGGAGACGTCGGTTGCAGGCTATATTGCCCTGGAGGATCTTACAAAGGGCGGAGATATTATCCGAAGCCGTACCTATAATGCATTTTTTCCGCTGATGGCGGTTGCCGGAATTTATCTGATCATGGTTTTGATATTCAGTCATTTTGTGACATTGCTGGAGAGGAGGCTGAAGCAGAGTGAGCGATAATTATAATGGACCGCTGATCCGGGCAGTGGATGTCCGGAAGGATTTTGGAGAACTGAAGGTTTTAAAGGGCATTAATCTGGAAATCAACAAGGGGGACGTGGTGGTCATTGTGGGCCCGTCCGGTTCCGGAAAAAGCACGTTCCTTCGCTGCCTCAATCTGCTGGAGCAGCCTACCGGAGGGCATATCTTCGTGGAAGGTGTGGATATCACGGATAAAAAGGTAAATATCGATCTGCATCGTCAGAAGATGGGTATGGTATTTCAGCATTTTAATCTGTTTCCCCATATGAATGTGATGAAAAATCTGACGATCGCGCCCATCAAGCTGCTGGGAATGAAGCCGGAGGAAGCCCAGAAGGAAGCAATGAAAATGCTGGAGCTTGTAGGTCTTGCCGATCGCGCGGATGCATATCCGAGCCAGCTGTCCGGCGGACAGAAGCAGAGAATTGCCATTGTACGGGCGCTTTGTATGAAGCCGGAGGTGCTGCTGTTTGACGAGCCGACCTCTGCCCTGGATCCGGAGATGGTGGGCGAAGTGCTGAATGTTATGCGTGAGCTTGCAAGAGAGCGCATGACGATGGTGGTAGTTACCCATGAGATGGGCTTTGCCCGTGAGGTGGCAAACCGCGTGGTGTTTATGGATGAGGGTGTTCTGATGGAGGAAAACACACCGGAGGAATTTTTCGGAAACCCTAAAAATGAGAGGCTGAAATCCTTCCTCGGCAAGGTATTATAGAGCTTCTGTAATATCAGAATGGAATTTTTAAAGATACAAAGGGAGGAAAAAACATGACGGAACTGTTGACGGCGATATTCATCCGGGACAAAGATAATATTAAGGATGCCAGGGTGCGCCAGGCCTACGGGACGCTGGGAGGAGCGGTGGGGATCTGCTGTAATGTCCTTCTGTTTCTGATTAAAATGCTGGCGGGGCTATTGACAGGGGCAATTTCGATCATGGCCGATGCATTTAATAATCTCTCGGATGCAGGCTCATCCATCGTGACGCTGATCGGTTTTCGTATGGCCGGCCGTCCGGCGGATCCCGATCATCCATTCGGACACGGGAGAATCGAATATCTGAGCGGACTGTTTGTGGCAGTCGCGATTATTCTGATGGGAGCGGAGCTTCTGCAGAGCGCAGTGGAAAAGATCCTTCATCCGCAGATGCCTTCCTATACCATGACGGCACTGGTGATTCTGGTGATTTCCATTCTTCTGAAATTCTGGATGTCCCGTTTTAACCGCATCCTGGGAGACCGGATCGATTCCGAGGCAATGAGGGCCACGGCAGCGGACAGCTTAAGCGACTGCATCTCCACAGGGACCGTCCTTCTGGGAGCTGTTTTTACATATTTTACCGAAAAAAATATTGACGGTTTTGTGGGTTTGTTTGTAGCGGCCTTTGTGCTCTGGGCAGGCATTCATGCAGTAAAGGAGACGATCCAGCCGCTGCTCGGCGCGGCTCCGGATCCGGAGCTTGTGGAGGCTGTCAGCAGTGAGGTGCTGAAAGAGGATCTGGTGCTTGGAATCCATGATATGGTCGTACATGATTACGGCCCGGGCCGCCGGATGATCTCTCTGCACGCAGAGGTTCCATATAATGAAGATCTTCTTACGATCCATGACGTGATTGATAATATTGAAATGAGGATCTGCAGAGAATTTCAGTGTGAAATAACGATTCACATGGATCCGGTTGTGACGGATGACCGGGAAGTGAACGAGGCAAAGGAAATGGTAAAAGAGATTGTCAGCAGTCTGGATGCCTCCTGGAGTATTCACGATTTTAGGATGGTTCGGGGGCAGACCCATACGAATCTGATCTTTGATGTGGTGGTTCCGGTGACCGCGCTGAAGGAAAAGGGAGAGATCGCCTCAAAAATAAGGGAAAAGATCTCTCAGAAGGATAAGAAATATTTTGCAGTCATCCAGGTAGAGCAGGCATATGCATAAATTACAGGCCCCCAAAAAATCGACAGAAGAAAAGAAGGGTGTCCCCGTCCTTATACAGGCTTGGGAGGCACCCTTCTTTATAAGTGATGGAAAATCAGCAGACTACTACATTCACAGCCTGTAAGCCCTTCTGTCCCTGCTCCAGGTCGAAGGTAACCTTCTGTCCCTCTTCCAGTGTCTTGAAGCCGTCAGCAACGATACCGGAGAAATGTACAAATACTTCCTGTCCGTTTTCGTCGTTGGTGATGAAGCCATAGCCCTTCGTGGCATTAAACCACTTTACCGTACCCTTATTCATGTAAAGATACCTCCTTGATCATTATTAAAATACGTATTAAGTAGAACTGAAAATAAAAAACACATATTAAGTAAGTCACGCATTAATTACTGACTTACAAAAATATGTGCATCAAAATCAATTGCTAAAATACTAAGATAAACATAGCATAACGCGGAATAAGCGTCAAGGATGAAATCGAAAATATTTGTAAACTTTTATGATTTTCCATTGAAAGAAACGTCGGATACGGGTATAATAAGAAAGCGATATTATGTTAATGAAAAAGTACATAGAAATATAAGGATGGGATTATGAAGAGAAGAATATCTTTTGTGGCTGTCGTGCTGGCAGCTTCACTGGCAGCAGGAACACCGGTTTATGCGTCCAGTGTTACGGATCTGCAGAATCAGAAGAATAAGACACAGAAGGAGCTGAATAAGGTGAATAACAATATTTCAACGATTCAGCAGAATGCCAGCCAGACGAAGGAAGAGATCGCGGAGCTGGATTCCGAGCTGGTAAGCCTGCTGGCAGATATTGATATTCTGGAGCAGGATATCACAAATAAGGAAGCGGAGATCGAGCAGGCCCAGAAGGATTATGATGCGGCACAGGCCCGTGAGGAGAAGCAGTATTCGGATATGAAGCTGCGAATCCAGTATATGTATGAGCAGGGGAATGTAAGCTATGTGGAGCTGCTTCTTCAGGCACAGAGCATTACGGACTGGATCAATAAGGCGGATTTTGCGCAGCAGGTATATGAATATGACCGGAACATGCTGGTAGAGTATCAGGAGACGAAGCAGCAGGTGGCGGATCTTCAGGTACAGCTGGATGAGGACAAGGAAGAACTTCTGGAGATCGAGGCCAGCCTGAAAGAACAGCAGGATTCGCTGGAAACCATGATCGCGGAGAAGAAGCAGAAGGTTGCCAATTTTGAGACACAGCTTGCCAATGCCAAGGCAGAGGCCTCCAAGCTGAAGAGCCAGCTGCAGAAGCAGACCCAGCAGATCAAGGATGCACAGGCCAAGGCAGCTGCCGCTTCCAGCAGTACTTCCAAGACCGGAAGCACATCCGGAAGCTCCTCTTCTTCGGGAGGTACCGTAAGCAGCGGCGGAAGCGCCACAGGCAATGCCATTGCCAGCTACGCCTGCCAGTTTGTGGGAAATCCTTATGTATGGGGAGGAACCAGCCTGACAAGCGGAGCGGACTGCTCCGGCTTTACCATGTCCGTATTTGCACATTTCGGAATTTCTCTTCCTCACAGCTCCGGCGCGCAGGCAGCGGGAGGCAGGAGTGTTTCCTATTCGGAAGCACAGCCGGGTGATCTGATCTGTTATCCCGGACATGTTGCAATTTATCTCGGAGGCGGACGGATCGTTCACGCGAGCACCGCTGCAACAGGTATCAAATATGGCAGCGCCACCTACCGTACGATCAAATGTATTAAGAGATATTACTAAATCAATCGGGGACTGCCTCTTTGGGCAGTCCCCTGTTTTGGGCCCGGAAGCCCTATGGAATCGGAAGCTTCAGGTTTCCTGCTGATTTTGACTTTCACGGGAGGAAAGCAGTACATCCATCAGACTCTGTTCCTCTTCGCGGCCGGCAGGCAGAAAGGCTGCGCCCAGGGACGGAAAGATTTCTTCAATGTACTCGCTGCTGACAGAAGAGCGGCGGCAGATGCGGGAGGCATCTTCTGCAATGACTGTACAGATCTCTCCCTGCTCCATGTCGTTCATCATTTCACAGAAGGCAGGACGGTCCATGGTAAGTCCGCTGACACCGCTGTCGATGTAGAATTTCAGATTGGAGAAACCGTTCTCACGGGCGAAATCAGTCAGATGCTGTTTCTGCTGTTCGATGACTTCCGGATTGTCGCCGTAGGCAAAGCGGCAGTAAAGGGCTGTTATTTTTTCCATATCAGAAACCTCGCTTTTGAATAAATTGGAATCCCATAAAAACGGGATTCTTTCTTTATTGTATCGAAAAGGACCGCCTGGGGCAAGTGCCGGGCGGGATGACATTCTGAAAAAAATATAGCTGTTCAGATTGCGGTTTCTGTGATAAGGTATGTTTTGCAGCATGTCCATGGTTTTTAGTTGGAATGGAGTGGATGAGATCGTATGACACATGCAGTATTTACTTATGATGTGACTCAGTGGCTGTTATTTTTTTACATATACAGTTTTTTCGGATGGATCTTTGAGAGTACCTATGTTTCCATCTGTCAGAAACGGTTTGTCAACAGGGGATTTATGCGGGGGCCGTTTCTGCCTCTGTACGGAAGCGGTGCCGTGCTGATGCTGTTTGTATCGATTCCGGTGGAAAATCACCTCCTGCTGGTGTATCTTTCAGGCTGCGTTGCGGCTACTGCACTGGAATATGTGACCGGAGTCTGCATGGAAGCACTTTTCAAGGTAAGATACTGGGATTACAGCAATCAGAAGTTCAATTATAAGGGGCAGATCTGTCTGTCCTCCACCCTGGCGTGGGGATTTCTCACCATCTTTCTGGTTCGGGTGATCCATAGGCCGATCGAGCGGTTTGTGCTGGGGCTGCATCCGTATGTGGCATCGGCCCTGGCCTATGTGCTGACGATTGTTGTGGCGGTGGACATGGCGCTGTCTGTGAAGGCTGCTTTGGATCTGAAGGATGTTCTGACCAGAATGACTGCGCTCAAGGCGGATATGGAGCTTATGCAGCGCCGCGCGGATGTCATGTATGCCTTTGCGGAGGAGGATATGCGTGAGCGGCGGGAGAACCGTGAGAAACGAAGAGAAGAGCGCAGGGAAGAACTGGAGAAACGGCTGGAAGGTGCGTTTGAACGTCTGGAATCTACGCTGAACGGGCTGGAGAACAGGAAAGGGATGCTGGGAGAGCGTCTGCCGGAGTTTGAGAGCCTGAAGGTGAAGCTGGAGATATCCAGAGAACGCATGAATCAGGTGAGAAGCAGCATGAATTTCTACAGCAGAAAGCTTTTGAGAAACAGCCCTACGGCAACTTCCAGAGAATTTAAGGAAGTGCTGAAGGAATTGAAGGAAGAACTGGATAAGAAAGTGAAAAAACAGGAAAAAGAATGATCATCAGGGAGGACACATAAGAAATGGACAGAAAAAAACTGAAAGGGAATCTCATGCTGCTTCTGACAGCATTGATCTGGGGCGCTGCCTTTGTGGCACAGAGCGTAGGAATGGATTACGTCGGACCGTTTACCTTTGGCTTTACCCGCTGTATTCTGGGAGGGCTGGTGCTGATTCCCTGTATCCTTTTTCTGGATCACATGAACGGAAAAAAAGAAGCAGGGAACAAAAAGCAGCTTCTCCTGGGAGGAATCTGCTGCGGCTGCGCTCTGTTTGCGGGAAGTACCCTGCAGCAGTTCGGGATCAAATATACAACGGTCGGAAAAGCCGGTTTTATCACGGCTCTTTATATTATTATTGTTCCTGTTCTTGGGATTTTTTTCGGGAAGAAAGTGGAGAAAAAGATATGGATCAGTGTTTTTCTGGCAGCAGTGGGAATGTATCTGCTCTGTGTGAAGGAGGATTTTCGCATCGGAATCGGAGATCTTCTGGTGTTTGCCTGTGCGTTTGCCTTTGCAGTCCATATTCTGGTGATTGATTATTTCTCTGCGCGGGTGGACGGAGTTCGGATGTCGTGTATTCAGTTTTTCGTGTGTGGGATCCTTTCCGGTGTTGGAATGCTCCTGACGGAGACTCCGTCTGCAGCGGCGGTGAAGAGTGCCTTTCTGCCGATTGCCTACGCGGGAATTCTGTCCTGCGGTGTGGCTTATACCCTTCAGATTGTTGCACAGAGGGATACGGATCCGGTGGTGGCTTCCCTGCTTCTGAGCCTGGAGTCTGTATTCTCCGTCCTGGCCGGCTGGATCATTCTCGGGCAGGCCATGTCTGTGAGGGAAGGGCTTGGCTGTCTTCTGGTGTTTGGAGGAATTATTCTGGCACAGCTGCCGGAACGGAACCGGTCAGAGTCTTAGAAAACGTCCGGCCGAAAGGCTCCGGGTGCATTGCACGGGAGCCTTTCGGCCGGACGTTTTCTGACTTGCCGATGTTCGGAAGCTATTTGGCCTCCTCTTCGGCTATCGTGTCGGCGGAAGGACTGTCATCTACAAACAGCTCTTCTGACGGTTCTTCTTCTGTCTCCTTCGTATCCTCGGTGACTTTCACTTCCTGACAGGCATCAGGCACCGGAGCCTTCTGGTCTTCCCGGGTCTTATTCAGGGAAACATATTCCCGGGTGACAGGACCCTCGTTTGGAGCGGTATCCGCAGCTTCCTCATCCAGATCATCGTCAAAATCATCGAAGTCATCCAGATCGTCTTCCTTCAGGTCTTCGTTATTCTTCTTTTCATAATAATAAATTACAGCGGCAGCACCGGCAGCTGCGGCAGCGGCAGCAGCCAAAAATTTACCGATTTTTTTCATGTCATTGACACTCCTTCCATATGGAAATAGTAATATGCATTATTGTAATACAAAATTCACAAAAAGAAAAGGGGCAGTTTCCCTGTATTGACAGGAAGAAGAAAGAGAATTAGAATACAGTATGAGAAGCAGTTGAAGGAGCGTATAGTATGAAGGAGAATTTTTCCCGAACAGAGCTTCTGCTGGGCCCTGAAGCAATGAAACGGCTGGAATCGGCCCGGGTCGCCGTCTTTGGTCTCGGAGGTGTGGGCGGCATGGCGGCGGAAGCGCTGGCAAGAAGCGGAGTGGGAATTCTGGATCTGTTCGATCATGATACGATCAGCAGGACGAATATCAACCGTCAGGTCCTGGCAACAGAGCTGACCGTCGGACACCGGAAGGTGGATGTGATGAAGGAAAGAATTCTTGCCATTAATTCCGATGCTGTCGTCAATACCCATGATTGTTTTTACATGCCGGATACTGCGGATATTTTTGATCTTGCGTCCTATGATTATATTATAGATGCCATTGATACGGTAACAGCCAAAATCGAGCTGATTGTGCGGGCGAAGAAGCTGGGGGTTCCTGTTATAAGCTGTATGGGAACCGGCAATAAGCTGGATCCCACAAGGCTTGAGGTGGCTGATATTTCAAAGACGTCGGTCTGCCCTCTGGCGAAGGTGATGCGCAGAGAGCTTAAGGCGCGTGGGATTAAGAATTGCAGGGTCGTATACTCGAAGGAGATACCTGTCACTCCCCTGGAGAATGAGACGGCTGCGCGGGAGCGCGAGGCGTCGGGAAGAAGGAGCATTCCGGGGAGCGTATCCTTTGTGCCTCCTGCCGCCGGGCTTATTCTGGCAGGAGAGGTTATTAAGGATCTGTGTATACGTAAATAATTTTATCCGGGTGGACACGTTTTGGGCACGGGAAGCCCCGGATACGGGAACATGCACTTCATGAAATAGGATAAGGAAGATTTTGGGGAAAGTAAGGAGCCGGAATATGAGATATGAAGGAATGGTTTACAGACCCCCAAGTGAGGCGAGAAGCCTGATTGTACAGCTGACGATCGGATGCGCGAGAAATACGTGTACCTTCTGCAGCATGTATAAGGAGAAGCGGTTCCGGGTACGGAACCTGGAAGAGGTAGTTGAGGATTTAAGATCTGCAAAGAAAGCATACGGATCCGGGATTCGCAGAATTTTTCTGGCGGACGGAGACGCCCTGGTCGTAAAGACCGAGGATCTGCTTTATATATTGAAGACGATCCGTGAACTGTTTCCGCGGGTGGAACGGGTTACGGCTTACGGGGCACCGCTGGACGCGCTCCAGAAGACCCCGCAGGAGCTTGGACTTCTTAAGAAGGCCGGCCTTGATATGATTTATATCGGGGCGGAATCCGGCAGTGACCGGATACTGACGGATATAAAGAAACAGGCTACGGCGGCGCAGATCGAGGCGGCCTGCCTGCGGCTGAAGGAAGCGCAGATAGCAGTGTCCGTGACGCTGATTTCCGGACTGGGCGGAAAAGAGCTTCTGCGGGAGCACGCGGTGGAATCCGCGAAGCTGATCAGTGCCATACGGCCGGAATATGCAAGTATTCTGACCCTTATGCTGGAGCCCGGTACGCCCCTTTATGAGCAGTACCGGTCAGGGAATTTTGATGTCCTGACAGCAGAGGAAGTGGCGGAAGAGATGCTTCTGTTTTTGGAGAATACCGACAGTGAGGGGACGGTATTCCGCTCCAATCACGCATCGAATTATATCTCCCTTGCCGGAACGATGAATGCGGATACACCGGCAATGATCGCTCAGATTCAGCAGATCATGAAAAGCCGCCGCTATAAGCCGGAAGGCTTTCGCGGACTGTAAGGCTTTGGAATGAGGAAAGCAAAGGACAAAAAAGTGGGGCAAAAGCCTTTGCAGCAGAAAGAGAAAGAAGGATAAGAGGATGACAAGGGAAGAGGCATTTGAGCTTCTGAAGGAATACAATCAGGATGAGTTTCACCTGAAGCATGCCAGAACCGTGGAAGGAGTCATGAAATATTTTGCGCGTGAGGACGGATACGGCGAGGAAGAAGAGTTCTGGGGAATTGTGGGACTGCTTCACGATCTGGATTTTGAAAAATATCCCCAGGAGCACTGTATCAAATCCCAGGAGATCATGCGGGAACGCGGGCTGGATGAACGGCTGATCCGTGCAACGGCGAGCCATGGTTACGGAATTACCGTTGACATAAAGCCGGAGCATCATATGGAGAAGGTTCTGTATGCCACCGATGAACTTACGGGGCTGATCGGAGCGGCAGCACTGATGCGGCCGTCCAAAAGCACGCTGGATATGGAACTGAAATCTCTGAAAAAGAAATTTAAGACACCGAAGTTCGCAGCCGGGTGTTCCAGAGAAGTGATAAAAAACGGAGCGGATATGCTGGGCTGGGATCTGGATGAGCTGCTGCAGCGTACAATTTTGGCGATGCAGGAGGTTGAAAAGACCATAGGTTTATGATATAATACCCCAGATAATATATCAGTCGGATGATGCTTCCGACGGAGCATACAGTACATTAAGGATAGGAGGTAGCTACCATGGCACATATTAAGACACTGAATACCAGAGGATTACAGGACAGCATGAAGAAGGGCGGCTGCGGTGAATGTCAGACATCCTGCCAGTCCGCATGCAAGACATCCTGCACAGTAGGAAATCAGAGCTGCGAGAACGCAAAATAATTTACAGGTAAGAAACGTGATCGGGATAAGCAGCGGCGGTTCGCCGCTGCTTATTGTTGGCTACAGGAAGACCGTGCTTCTGCCTGAAAGCAGGATGACACGTACAGAAGGAGGAAAAGGATGGTTCATCAGTACAGAAATAACGGACTGAATATCGTGCTGGATGTGAACAGCGGTTCCGTTCATGTGGTGGATGATCTGGCATATGACGTGATTCCCGTCTATAAGGAGAAGAGCCGGGATGAGATAATAGAACAGTTTAAGGATAAATATCCAGAGGAGGAGATCCTGGAGGTCCTTGAGGATATTGCAGGGCTGGAAAAAGCAGGACAGCTTTTTACGGAGGATATTTACAGAGATTATATTATAGATTTCAAAAAACGCAAAACCGTGGTCAAGGCGCTGTGCCTGCATATTGCCCATGACTGTAATCTGGCCTGCAGATACTGTTTTGCTGAGGAAGGAGAATATCATGGCCGCAGGGCGCTCATGAGCTTTGAGGTGGGAAAGAAGGCGCTGGATTTCCTGATTGCCAATTCCGGAAACCGGCGGAACCTGGAAGTGGACTTTTTCGGGGGAGAGCCGCTGATGAACTGGCAGGTGGTGAAGGATCTGGTAGCCTACGGACGTAAGCAGGAGACGCTCCATGATAAGAAGTTCCGGTTTACCCTTACGACCAATGGAATTCTGCTCAATGATGAGGTGCAGGAATTTGTAAATAAAGAGATGAGTAATGTGGTGCTGAGTCTGGACGGCCGCAAAGAGATCAATGACCGGATGCGTCCGTTCCGAAAAGGGCAGGGAAGCTATGATTTCATTGTACCGAAGTATCAGAGGCTGGCAGACAGCCGGAATCAGACGAATTACTATGTGCGGGGAACCTTTACCAGATATAATCTGGACTTTATGAAGGACGTTCTGCATATGGCAGATCTGGGCTTTCAGCAGATATCCATAGAACCGGTGGTGGCGGATCCGAAGGAGGATTACGCGATCCGTAAAGAGGATGTTCCGGCGATCTGTGAAGAATATGACCGTCTGGCGGCAGAAATCGTAAAAAGGGAAAAAGAGGGAAGGCACTTTAATTTCTTCCATTTTATGATCGATCTGACCGGAGGCCCCTGTGTGGCAAAGCGTCTGTCCGGCTGCGGTTCGGGAACTGAATATCTTGCGGTCACACCGTGGGGTGATTTCTATCCCTGCCATCAGTTTGTCGGACAGGAGGAATTCCTGATGGGAAATGTGGATGAGGGAATTGTCCGGGAGGATATCCGGGATGAGTTTAAGACCTGTAATGTATATGCCAAGGAAAAGTGCCGGGACTGCTTCGCAAGGTTCTACTGCAGCGGCGGCTGTGCGGCGAATTCCTGGAATTTCCATCACTCCATTAATGATGTCTATGAGATCGGCTGTGAGCTGGAGCGCAAAAGAGTAGAGTGCGCAATCATGATCAAGGCGGCTCTGTCTCAGGAGGATTAGGGCAGATATATATACATATACAGGATAGAAAGGAAGTAGCATAGATATGAAAAAGAGCAGAGGAATTGTTGTGATGCTTCTTTCACTGATCATCATTGCGGCACTTGGGATGACCTGTGTAAACGGTATGGGGAGCGAAGGCAGCGGAGCGGCAAAAAATATCAAGCTTGGCCTGGATCTGGCCGGAGGTGTCAGCATCACCTACGGGGCTGTGGAGGAGAATCCTTCCGCAGAGGATATGGCAGATACCGTGTATAAGCTTCAGAAGCGTGTAGAAGGCTACAGCACGGAGGCCAGAGTGTATCAGGAGGGAGCTGACCGGATCAGCATCGAGATACCGGGCGTATCGGATGCCAATGCCATTCTGGAGGAGCTGGGGAAACCGGGATCTCTGGAATTTCAGACGGAGGACGGTGAGACCTTTCTGGACGGAACGGATATCGAGACTGCCGAGGCGGGAAGCACGCAGGACAGTATGGGAAACAGCGAGTTCGTGGTAAAGCTGACGCTGACCAAAGATGGCGGAGAAAAGTTTGCCAGGGTGACAGCGGAAAATGTGGGAAAATACCTTCCGATCGTATACGACGGGGAAGTGATCAGAACTCCCAGGGTACAGGAGGCAATTACCGGGGGAAGTGCAATGATCACCGGAATGGCTTCCTATGAGGATGCAGAGAATCTGGCATCCACGATTCGGATCGGTGCCCTCTCCCTGGAGCTTACCGAGCTGCAGTCCAAGACTGTGGGGGCTCAGCTGGGGCAGGAGGCGATTGCTACCAGCCTGACCGCAGGTCTTATCGGTCTGATCTGTATTTTCCTTTTTATGTGTGTGGTTTACCGGATTCCGGGACTGGCTGCCAGCCTTGCCCTGATGATCTATACGGAGCTGATGGTTCTGCTCATCAATGCCTTTGAGCTGACGCTGACGCTGCCGGGTATTGCCGGTATTATTCTTTCCATCGGTATGGCCGTGGATGCCAATGTCATCATTTTTGAGCGTATCCGGGAGGAGCTGGGAACCGGGAAGACCGTGAAATCCTCCATGAAAATCGGCTTTAAGAAAGCGCTGTCTGCTATCGTAGACGGAAATATCACCACCCTGATTGCGGCACTCGTGCTTGGCATTAAGGGAAGCGGAAGTGTAAAGGGCTTTGCACAGACACTGGGACTTGGTATCGTTCTGTCCATGTTTACAGCCCTTGTGGTAACCCGCCTGATCCTGAATGCCCTTGTATCGCTTGGATTTAAGGATGTAAAGTTCTTTGGGGCAAAGCAGGAGCGGAAGACCATTCATTTCCTGGCAAAAAGAAAGCTCTGTTTTGCGGTTTCCCTTGTGGTTGTGCTGCTTGGCTTTGTGTTTATGGGGGTTAATCATTCCCAGGGAAAGGATGCCCTCAATTACAGTCTGGAGTTTAAGGGAGGTACCTCCACAAACGTGGTGATGCAGGAGGATATGAGCATTGCCGAGATCGACAGCCGGGTGAAGCCTGTGGTGGAAGCGATTACCGGAGACGGTGATGTTCAGATTCAGAAGGTGACCGGGAGCAGTGAGATCGTTGTCAAGACGAGAAGCTTAAGCGTACAGGAGCGTCAGGAGCTGAATGATGCCCTGACCGAACAGTTCGGTGTGGATGAGAGCAAGATCACATCGGAGAATATCAGCTCCTCTGTCAGCGCGGAGATGAAGCGTGATGCGGTGATCGCGGTTGTGATTGCCACTTTCGGCATGCTTCTGTATATCTGGTTCCGATTCAAGGATATCCGCTTTGCGGCAAGTGCCGTGACGGCGCTTGTACATGATGTACTGGTGGTGCTTGCCTTTTATGCGGCTGCCAGAATTTCCGTGGGCAGTACCTTTATTGCCTGCATGCTGACGATCGTGGGTTATTCGATCAATGCAACGATTGTTATTTTTGACCGGATCCGGGAGAATCTGGGTGAAATGAAGCGAAAAGATGAACTGGAGGATCTGGTAAACCGCAGCATTACACAGACGCTGACCAGATCGGTCTATACATCCTTTACCACACTGATCACGGTTGTGGTGCTGTATATTCTTGGGGTGACGGCGATCCGGGAATTTGCACTTCCGCTGATCGTGGGCATTATCTGCGGAGCTTACTCTTCTGTCTGCATTACCGGAGCACTCTGGTATGTGATGAAGAAGCGCCAGAAAATCAAAACAGAGTCATAAGGGAAAAGAAAACCGGCACACCGGGCCTTTGTATCGGATGTGCCGGCTCTTTTTCTAAGAAGATATACCGATAAGGAAACCGGAGGATTATGGTATGGAAAAATGGTTTATTGCCGCCAAAAGGGCGGATTTTCAAAGAATCGCTGACACCTTCGGCATTACTCCGGTGACCGCCCGGCTGATACGGAACCGGGATATTGTCGGGGAGGAAGCGATTCGGGAATATCTGTACGGGACGACCGCAGATCTTCATGATCCGCACCTGATGAAAGATATGGACCGGGCTGCGGATATTATCTGTGAAAAAATTGCCCAAAGCAAACGGATCCGGATCGTGGGGGACTATGACATTGATGGGGTCTGTGCCACCTATATTCTTTTTAAGGGACTGAAACAGCTGGGGGCATGCTGTGATTTTTACATTCCGGACCGTATGAAGGACGGCTACGGCATCAATGCCGCCATTATCGAAAGGGCCAGGGAGGACGGAATCGATACGATCGTGACCTGTGACAACGGAATATCGGCGATAGGAGAAATTGCATCTGCTAGGGAAGCAGGAATGACGGTGATCGTAACGGATCATCATGATATCCCGTATGAAGAAGGCCCGGATGGAGAACGCTGCTATAAGAAGAGCGCGGCGAATGCCGTTGTGAATCCCAAGCAGGCGGACTGTGCCTATCCCTTCAAGCTCCTGTGCGGAGCAGCAGTAGCATATCGGCTGGTACAGGTACTGTATGAAAAATCGGGGATGCCGGATGCCTTTCGGGAAGCGGAAAAAGAATTTCTTCCCTTTGCTGCTATTGCCACAGTAGGTGATATCATGGATTTGAAGGGGGAAAACCGGATTCTTGTAAAGCAGGGCCTGAAAGCTCTGGCCGATACAGAGAATCCCGGCCTGCGCGCCCTGATGGATGTGTGCGGGGTGAATCCCGGGCAGATATCCGCCTATCAGATCGGATTCGTCATCGGACCATGCATCAATGCGAGCGGGCGTCTGGATACAGCCAGAAGATCGCTGAAGCTTCTGCTCTGCGAGGATGATGTCTCTGCCAGAAAGCTTGCCATGGACTTAAAGGAGCTGAATGATGAGCGAAAGGACATGACGGCAAGGGGAACGCAGGAAGCCATCCGGCTGATCGGGGAAATGGAGCTTTTGAAGGATTCGGTGCTGGTTGTGCCTCTGTACGGGTGCCATGAAAGTCTGGCCGGGATTATTGCGGGAAGAATAAGGGAAAAATATAACCGTCCGGTATTTGTCCTGACCAGAGGGGAGGCGGGGATCAAGGGCTCCGGCCGTTCCATCGAGGGCTATTCCATGTATGAGGAGCTGACAAAATGCAGCCGGTATCTGGAAAAATTCGGAGGACATCCTATGGCGGCGGGCTTAAGTATGCGGGAGGGTCAGGTGGAGGCTTTCCGGAAAAGCTTAAACGCGGGCTCCTCTCTTACGGAAGAGGATTTTATTCCGAAGGTAACGATCGACGTGGCCATGCCCCTGGAGTATATCAGCGAGAGACAGATCCGGGAGCTTTCTCTTCTGGAGCCCTTTGGAAAAGGCAATGAAAAGCCGATGTTTGCCCAGAAGGACCTTCGGGTGCTGCATGCCCGTATACTCGGGAAAAACCGCAATGTGTTGAAGCTTCTGGTGGAAAGCCCTGCAGGAGGAGTTCAGATGGAAGCGCTCTATTTCGGGGATATTCCATGCTTTGATGCTTATATAAGGGAACGCTTCGGAGCAGATGAGACGGAGAAAATGTATCTGGGGCGGAAAAATGCCGTGACGCTCTCTGTCGTATACTATCCGGATGTGAATGAGTACCGGGGAGTAAAAACCATGCAGATTGTGATAAAAAATTACCAATGATTCTGTAGATTTTAGAAGGAAAAAGTGTTATACTGTTGACGAATATTTCCAGGAAAATGTCCTGCATGGGCGTACATTCCCCTGGACAGCGGTTCTAATTTGGAAAATCAGAATAAGATTGAGGTGGCGATTCGAATGAAAAAATTGGAAGATTATGTAAGAAGCATACCGGATTTCCCGGAAGAGGGAATTATTTTCAGAGATGTGACGTCGATTCTTCAGGATGCGGACGGTCTGGCGCTTGCCATTGATTCTCTGCAGGATCTGATTAAGGATCTGGATTTTGATGTGATCGTTGGAACCGAATCCAGAGGCTTTATTTTCGGCGTGCCGCTTGCCTATAATCTGCATAAGCCGTTTGTGCCGGTTCGAAAGAAGGGGAAGCTTCCCTGCGAGACGATTTCTAGGACCTATGATCTGGAATACGGAACAGCAACCGTGGAAATGCATAAGGATTCCATTTTGCCGGGACAGAAGGTAGTGATCGTGGATGATCTGATCGCCACCGGCGGAACGATAGAGGCAAGCATCGCCATGGTAGAAGCCCTGGGAGGGGAAGTTGTTAAGGTGATCTTCCTGATGGAGCTGGCAGGCCTCAAGGGAAGAGAACGTCTGAAGAACTATGATGTGGCATCTGTCATCTGTTATGAGGGGAAGTAGCCAGCGACAGGAACAGAAATCGGAACAAGCGGATAAAGAGGTGCAGACATGGAGAATCAGATACAGGAATTGAATCGGAGCCTGGAGGACCCCGTCAACGCCAAAATTGACGGAGCAGTCAAGACGATGGAGGATTTCACGAGTCCGGAGCAGTTATATCAGGAGCTGATTGCCAGTGTAAAAAAATATCATCCTTCAACGGATATCACAATGATTGAGAAGGCATATCGAATCGCCCGGGATGCGCATAAGGATCAGCGGCGGAAATCGGGAGAGCCTTATATCATACATCCGCTGTGTGTGGCGATCATTCTGGCGGATCTGGAGCTGGATAAGGAGACCATCGTGGCAGGGCTTCTTCACGATGTTGTGGAGGACACAGTCATGACCAGTGAGGAGATCCGAAAGGAATTTTCAGATGAGGTGGAGCTGCTGGTGGACGGCGTCACCAAGCTGGGACAGCTGTCCTATTCCCATGATAAGGTGGAGGTACAGGCTGAGAATCTGAGGAAGATGTTTCTGGCCATGGCCAAGGATATCCGTGTGATCCTCATCAAGCTGGCGGACCGCCTGCACAATATGCGTACGTTAAAATATATGACCCCGGAGAAGCAGAAGGAAAAGGCCCGGGAGACCATGGACATTTATGCACCGATTGCCCAGCGTCTCGGTATTTCCAAGATCAAGGTGGAGCTGGATGATCTCTCCCTTAAGTATCTGCAGCCGGATGTCTACTATGATCTTGTGAAGAAGATCGCCGTCAAAAAGAGCGAGCGGGAGGAATTCGTCCGGAGTATTGTGAAAGAAGTAAGCGCCCACATAGAGCATGCCGGAATTAAGGCAAAGGTGGACGGACGCGTAAAGCATTTCTTCAGTATTTACAAGAAGATGGTGAACCAGGATAAAACCATTGACCAGATCTATGATCTGTTTGCGGTGCGGATCCTGGTAGATACCGTGAAGGACTGCTATGCGGCGCTTGGCGTGATCCATGAGATGTATAAGCCCATTCCCGGCCGCTTCAAGGATTATATCGCCATGCCCAAGCCGAATATGTATCAGTCGCTGCATACGACGCTGATCGGTCCCAACGGTCAGCCCTTTGAGATTCAGATCCGTACCTTTGAGATGCATAAGACGGCAGAATATGGTATTGCTGCCCACTGGAAATATAAAGAGGCTTCCGACGGGAAAAAACCTTCGGCAAATCAGGAGGAGGAGAAGCTGAACTGGCTCAGGCAGATCCTGGAATGGCAGAGAGATATGTCTGATAACCGGGAATTTATTTCTCTTCTCAAAAATGACCTGGATCTGTTTGCGGAGAGCATTTACTGCTTCACACCGGCCGGAGATGTGAAAAATCTGCCCAAGGGCTCCACGCCCATTGATTTCGCCTACAGCATTCACAGCGCGGTCGGAAATAAGATGGTGGGAGCACGGGTCAACGGCAAGCTGGTGAATATCGATTATGAGATCCAGAACGGTGACCGGGTGGAGGTTATCACCAGTCAGAATTCCAAGGGCCCCAGCCGTGACTGGCTGTCCATTGTCAAGAGCACACAGGCCAAGACGAAGATCAATCAGTGGTTTAAGAATGAGTTTAAGGAAGATAATATTGTAAGAGGGCGTGAGGCGATCTTACAGTACTGCAAGGCCAAGGGTATCAATTATCCGGATATCCGAAAGCCGGAATATATGGAATCGGTACAGCGCAAGTACGGTTTTCGGGACTGGGATTCCGTGCTGGCGGCAGTGGGCCACGGCGGTCTGAAGGAGGGCCAGGTCGTGAACCGGATGCAGGAGGAGTACCGGAAGGATCATAAGAAGCAGATCACGGACGAGAAGGTAATGGAGACCGTCTCCGAGGCGAAGGAGAAGGAAAAGGTCCATATTGCCAAGTCCAAGGGAGGCATTGTGGTAAAGGGTATCCATGATGTGGCGGTGCGCTTTTCCAAGTGCTGCAGCCCGGTGCCGGGAGACGAGATCGTGGGCTTTGTTACCAGAGGAAGAGGGGTATCGATTCATCGGACGGACTGCGTGAATATTATCCATCTGCCGCTGGAGGAGCAGGCGCGGCTCATCGATGCGGAGTGGCAGCAGCCGGATGACGGAAATTCCGGCGAGAAATATGAGGCCGAGATCAAAATTTACGGAAATAACCGCACAGGTCTTCTGGTGGATATTTCCAAAATTCTGACGGAGCGGCAGATCGATGTGACAGCAATGAATGTACGGACCAGTAAACAGGGGACGGCTACCATCTCCATGTCCTTTGAAATTCGCGGAGTGTCCGAGCTGAATTATATTATTGACAAGATCAGACAGGTAGAAAGCGTTATTGATATTGAGCGGACTACCGGTTAGGAGGATTTTATGGGAAAAAGTAAAGTGGAGCGGGTTCTCTGCGGCTCCGTTGGAACCAACTGTTATTTCCTGATCAATACACAGACGCAGGAGACGGTCATCATCGATCCGGCGGATGATGCGCCGATGCTGTCTGCGAAGCTGAAGGAAAAGAATTTAAAGCCGGCGGCAATTCTTCTGACCCACGGACATTATGACCATATCATGGCAGTTGAAGAGCTTCGAAAGGAATATGGGATTCCGGTTATTGCCCATGAGGAGGAGAAGCAGATCCTGGAAAATCCCAGGGGAAATCTGTCCACGATGATCGGGATGCCCTTTACCGTGAAGGCAGACCGATTTGTGAAGGATGAAGAGCTGCTCGTGACAGCAGGCTTTTCCATCCGGGTTCTTCACACACCGGGCCATACCATAGGAGGCTGCTGCTACTATCTGGCGGATGAGAATCTGCTGTTCAGCGGCGACACCCTGTTCTGGGAATCGGTCGGAAGAACGGATTTCCCCACCGGCAGCATGTCCGCCCTGGTGCGTTCCATCAAAGAGAAGCTGATGGTTTTGCCTGAGTCTACAAGGGTATATCCCGGACATATGGGCTCCACAAGCATCGAAAATGAAAAGCAGAACAATCCATTTCTGTAGAAACAAAAGCATGAGAAATGTATGAATGAACCGGGAGTATGCCGGAATCCGGACGCGGGATTTCCAGGAGACTCCCGGTATTTTAAAATGGGAAAACAGATATACAGCAGGTGGCATTATGATAGACATAAGGTTAAACAGTGAAGAATTTAAGCACGATGTGTATTCCCTGGTCCGGGCATTTTATCCGGGAGAGGATACGTCGGTGACGGTGCAGCAGCATGTGCCGGGAATTGTGGTGCGCTGTGCCGGAAAGGCAGATCTGATCGTGGAGGATACGTGGAGCTGCCGGCCGGAGAGCCGAAAGGATAAAAAGAGCCACATGAAGCGGCAGCTGTACCGACAGCTCTGCGAACAGACCGGGAAGCAGCTTCCCTGGGGGACGCTGACTGGAATACGGCCGGTGAAAATTCCGATGGTGCTTCTGGAGGCAGGAATCGAGGAAGCGGATATTGCGGCTCATATGCAGGAGGTTTATTATACGAGTCCGGAAAAAACCAGGCTCGCCATAGATATTGCGAAGAGGGAACGGCATATTTTAAGGGATATTGATTATCGGGACGGCTACAGTCTGTATGTGGGAATCCCCTTCTGCCCTTCCATCTGTCTGTACTGCTCCTTTTCCTCCTATCCATATGAACGGTACGGACATTTGGCCGAAGCGTATCTTGATGCGCTGTTTCGGGATATCGATGCCACGGCAGAGATCTTTGAGGGAAAACCTCTGGATACCATCTATATAGGAGGCGGAACGCCTACCACTCTGACTGCGGATCAGATGGACCGGTTGCTGTACAAGCTGGAACGGACGTTTTCCTATGAGCATCTGAAGGAGTTTACAGTGGAAGCCGGGCGACCGGACAGTATTACCGAAGAAAAGCTTTTGGTGCTGAAGCGGCATAATATCACGAGAATATCCATTAATCCCCAGTCCATGCAGCCCAAAACGCTGGATCTGATCGGGCGCAGGCATACGGTGGAGCAGACAAAGGAAGCCTTTGATCTGGCAAGACGTCTTGGATTTGATAATATTAATATGGATATGATTCTGGGACTTCCGCAAGAGACAGCAGAGGATGTGCGCGGGACGATGGAAGAGCTGAAGGCGCTGGCACCTGACAGTGTTACGATACACTCTCTGGCTGTGAAGCGGGCAGCCAGGCTGAATCTGGAACGTCAGAATTATCAGGCGGTATCCGAAGAGGAGATGCACCGGATGATGGAGGTGGCCTCCGGATATGCGTCAGATATGGGGCTGAAGCCCTATTATCTGTACCGACAGAAAAATATGGCCGGGAATTTTGAAAATGTGGGGTATGCAAAGGTTGACAAAGCCGGGATTTACAATATACTGATTATGGAGGAAAAGCAGACCATCGCGGCAGTGGGAGCCGGCGCCTCCACGAAGCTTGTCATTACCGGAGAAAACCGGATGGAGCGGGTGGAGAACGTCAAGAACGTGGAGCAGTATATTTCCAGAATTGACGAGATGATTCAGCGAAAGCGGGATTTCTTTCAGAAGAATCCCCTGGGCGGAAGCCGGGAGCTGGAGCCGATCGTTCATGAGGATCTGGAGCGGGAGATTGCCCACGGGATCTGTGTCAGCAATCTGTCCTATCGGCTGGGAGAGGAGCTGGGGCTTTCAGGCGAAGAGCTTCATCATCTGGCAGTGGCTGGGTTCCTTCATGATATCGGAAAGCTCAGGCTTTCCCACTATTTGTACGGTCATGAGAAGACGGAGCTGAATGTGGAGAAGATGAAGTACGTGCGGACTCATTCCAGAATCAGCTATGAGATCCTGAAGGAACGGGATTATGAGCAACCGGTATTGGAGGCCGTGCTTTATCACCATGAAAATTACGACGGGTCGGGATATCCGGAGAACCGTTCCGGGGAGGACATTCCGTATCTTGCGCGGATCATCCGGGTATGCGATGTGTTCGCTGCACTGACCTCTGACCGGAGATACCGCAGCGCATTTGACATTGATACGGCGATGGAGCTGATGATTGAGGAGGTCAAGAATTTCGACATGGAAATTTTCCTGGCATTTCAGCGGGTGATCCATGAGTCGGGAATTGAAAGCTTATTAAACACCAAGATGAAAATAGAGGAGGAAGAAGGATGATTACACAGGCACCGAGAGGCGTTCAGGACTGGTACGGGGAAGCCATGCACAAGCGTACGGTTGTGGAGAAGATCGCCAGAGACCTGGCCAAGACTTATAATATGACAGAGATTATCACACCGATGTTTGAGCATACGGTTCTCTTCCAGAGAGGCGTGGGAGAGACCACGGATGTGGTGCAGAAGGAAATGTACACATTTACCGATAAGGGAGACCGCAGTATTACGCTGAAGCCGGAAGGGACGGCGGGCGTGATGCGGGCATATCTGGAGCATAATATGTATGCGCAGCCGGCGCCCACCAAGTTATATTATGTAACCCAGGCGTTCCGATATGAGAAGCCTCAGAGCGGAAGATTAAGACAGCATCATCAGTTCGGTGTGGAATTTGTAGGATCCAAAAGTCCTCTGGCGGAGGTAGAGCTGATCACCCTTGTGACGACACTGATCCGGAAGCTGGGATTAAAGGATGCGAAGCTTCATATCAACAGTATCGGCTGTAAAAACTGCCGTAAGACCTATAATGACGCCCTGCTTTCCTATCTGAAGCAGCATGAGGTGGAGCTGTGCCCCACCTGCCGGGAGCGGATGCAGAAGAATCCTCTGCGTGTGATTGACTGTAAGGTGGATGCCTGTAAAAAGGTAGTGGCCGACGCGCCTCGCACCATTGATTACCTGGATGATGAATGCCGGGAGCATTTTGAGGAACTGAAAGCTCTGCTTAATGAGCTGGAGATTCCTTATGAAGTGGATACGGGAATTGTCCGCGGACTGGATTATTATACGAAGACCGTATTTGAGTTTGTCAATGAGGATGGATTTACCCTCTGCGGAGGCGGACGCTATGACGGCCTGATCCATGAGATCGATGAAAAGCAGGATATCCCTTCGGTGGGCTTCGGCATGGGCATCGAGCGGATTTTATATTTCCTGGAGAAGGAAGGGGTAGAGCTTCCGCCTCAGGAGCCGGTGGCCCTGTATGTGGGGATTCTGGGAAAGGAAGCGAAGGCAAAGGCCTATAAGCTGGTGAATGAGATCCGCAGTCACGGCATTATTGTGGAGACGGACTACATGGACCGAAGCGTGAAGGCCCAGATGAAATATGCCAACAAGATCGGAGCGAAGAAGACGGTCATCATCGGAAGTGAGGAGCTGGCTGGCAATCTGGCGAGAGTGAAGGACATGGAGACCGGTGAGCAGACGGAAGTGGCCCTGGATAAGATTTCAGAGCTGTTTTAGGAATTATGTATAAACAAATGGAGGAATCGCAACAATGGCTGAGTCAATGCGTGGCATGAAGAGGAGCCACAGATGTACAGAAGTATCAAATGCAAATATAGGGGAAATTGTGACTGTCATGGGATGGGTGCAGAAGAGAAGAAATCTGGGGAACCTGATTTTTATCGATCTTCGTGATCGTTCCGGCATTTTACAGATCGTATTTGACAGTAAGGATGTGTCGGAGGAAGGCATGGAGAAGGCAGCAGCCCTCCGGAGTGAGTTTGTGGTTGCGGTTACCGGAAAGGTTGTAAGGCGTGCGGGCGCTGTGAATGAAAATCTGGCAACGGGTGAGATCGAGGTACAGGCCCATGAGCTTAGGATTCTTTCCGAATCGGAGACCCCGCCGTTCCCTATCGAGGAGAATATTCAGACCAGGGATGAGGTTCGCCTGAAATACCGTTATCTGGATCTGAGAAGACCGAACCTTCAGAGAAATCTGATGCTTCGCAGCAAGGTGGCCACAGAAGTGCGCAAATTTATGGCGGAGGAAGGATTCCTGGAAATTGAGACCCCGATCCTTATCAAGAGTACCCCGGAAGGAGCCAGAGACTATCTGGTGCCCAGCCGTGTACATCCGGGAAGCTTTTATGCTCTGCCTCAGTCTCCGCAGCTTTTTAAGCAGCTGTTGATGTGTTCCGGCTATGACCGGTATTTCCAGATCGCAAAATGCTTCCGGGACGAGGATCTGCGTGCAGACCGTCAGCCGGAATTTACCCAGATCGATATGGAGCTTTCCTTCGTGGACATCGATGATGTCATTGACGTAAATGAGCGTCTGCTGGCCAGGATTTTTAAAGAGGCTATCGGTGTGGAGGTTCCGCTGCCGATTCCGCGGATGACCTGGCAGGAGGCTATGGACCGCTTCGGTTCCGATAAGCCGGATACCCGGTTTGGCATGGAATTAAAGGATGTATCCGAAATCGTGAAGGACTGCGGCTTTGGTGTATTCACGGGAGCTCTGGCTGCCGGCGGTTCCGTAAGGGGCATTAATGCTGAAGGACAGGGCAGTATGCCGAGAAAGAAAATTGACGCCCTGGTGGAATTTGCAAAGACTTACGGCGCAAAGGGCCTGGCTTACCTGTGTATCAATGAAGACGGCAGCTACAAGTCTTCTTTCGCAAAATTTATGACAGAAGAGGAGCTGCATGCCCTGGTGGAAGCCATGGACGGAAAACCGGGCGACCTGCTGCTCTTTGCCGCAGATAAAAATAAAGTAGTCTGGGATGTGCTGGGGGCGCTTCGTCTGGAAATCGCAAAGAGCCTTGGACTTCTTCACAAGGATGAATACAAATTTATGTGGATCACAGAATTCCCCCTGCTGGAGTGGTCTGAAGACCAGAACCGTTTCGTGGCCATGCATCATCCATTTACCATGCCCATGGAGGAGGATCTGGATAAGCTGGATACGGATCCGGGAGCTGTCCGCGCAAAGGCTTATGATATTACTTTAAACGGCACGGAGATCGGAGGAGGAAGTATCCGTATCCATCAGAACGATATTCAGTCTAAGATGTTTGAGGTGCTGGGCTTTACGAAAGAGCAGGCACAGAATCAGTTTGGCTTCCTTCTGGATGCCTTCAAATATGGTGTGCCGCCTCACGCAGGACTGGCCTACGGCCTGGACCGCCTGATCATGCTGATGGCACAGGAGGACTCCATCCGTGAGGTCATTGCTTTCCCGAAGGTGAAGGATGCGTCCTGCCTCATGTCCGGTGCACCGGATGCGGTGGATCCGAAGCAGCTTAATGAGCTGGAGATTGCAGTTGTGAAGAAAGAAATGTAAAGAACAGAAATAGAAAACTCTTACAGGAACGGCCCGCGAATTTTCGCGGGCCGTTTGTTTAAGGGTGCATATGAAGCTTGTTTTACAAAGCGGTCCTGAATGTATTGATATATACCCCGAAGGGGTATATAATACGAGACAGAAAAGGGAAATATATAAAACAATACCATGTGTCCATCAGCTATTTTATAATAGAAACAGGAGGTTAAGAAAATGGAACAGTATACAGTGACCGGAATGAGCTGTGCCGCCTGCAGTACCCGGGTGGAAAAAGCAGTATCCAGGGTTCCCGGTGTGACCGCCTGCTCCGTGAACCTGCTGACCAATTCCATGGGTGTTGAAGGTGAGGTGTCGGCAGAGGCGGTGATCCGGGCTGTGGAGGAGGCAGGTTACGGCGCGGCCCTGAAGGGAGGGGCCAAAGGCCATCCGTTTAAGCCGGGCCACCCTTAAGAACATTCATGAGAATCTGTTCTGGGCCTTCTTCTACAATGTGATCGGAATTCCTCTGGCAGCTGGTGTCTGGATCCCCATCTTCGGATGGAAGTTAAACCCCATGTTCGGGGCGGCAGCCATGAGCCTGTCCAGCTTTTGCGTGGTATCCAACGCGCTGCGGCTGAATTTCTTTCCTATCCGCGACGCGAAAAAAGATAAAAAGATAAGAGAGAAAAGAAATACTCAAAAGGGAAAAGAAAAGGAGAATGAAATTATGGAAAAGACAATGAAAATTGAAGGAATGATGTGCGGACACTGTGAGGCAAGAGTAAAAAAAGCGCTGGAAGCCCTTCCGGCTGTGGAAGCTGCTGCAGTGAGCCATGAGAGCGGGACCGCAGTTGTGACCCTGAAAGAGGCTGTCGCAGACGATGTGCTGAAAAAGGCAGTGGAGGATCAGGATTATACGGTAGTGTCTGTTCAGTAAAAAAGAGAAAGATAAAAGAAAGCAGCGTCGGAGGAGCGGATCAAGAGGCTCCGTCGGCGCTGTTTTATCGCCCAGATTTTCTTTACAAATAAACTGAAAAAAGACAGTCATTGAAGCTTCAGCCACAGGGTAAGTGCAAGCTGAATGATCAGAATAAGGGGCATTCCGATGACAAAATACCAGTGTTTTGTTTTGTGGCGGAACACATACATTCCGGTCAGGGTCCCAATGCTCCCTCCCAGCAGGGAGAACAGGAACAGGGTACGCTCCCGGATGCGCCATTTGCCTTTTCTTGCCCGGGATTTGTCGATTCCCATGAGGGCAAAACCGAGGATATTCATTACCGCAAGATAAATAATCAGAAGATTTTGAAGTTTCATAAAAATAGCTCCTTTTTGATATGTCTTTATCCGTAATTATACTGTGTTTCCCGGCAAAAGACAAAGAAAACCTTTGCTATTCCTTTAGCGCGGTGATATAATGGGTAGCAAAAAGAACGGAGGTAATGAGGGATATGTACAGTTTTGAAGAGATTCAGAAAACAGACCCGGAAGTTGCAAAGGCGATCAGCGATGAGCTGGAGCGGCAGAACAGCCATATCGAACTGATTGCATCAGAGAACTGGGTGAGCAAGGCGGTTATGGCATCCATGGGAAGCCCCATGACGAATAAATATGCAGAAGGATATCCGGGAAAGAGATATTACGGCGGATGTGAGAACATGGATGTGGTGGAAAATCTGGCGATCGAGAGGGCCAAAAAGCTCTTCGGCTGTGATTATGCCAATGTA
>JALERW010000128.1 GCA_022763925.1 Lachnospiraceae bacterium | reverse complement strand
CCTGCTGATACCATAAAGATATTCCTCCTTGAATTATGTGTTACGTTAAAGTGCCGACACACTCCATATCTTAGGATATTTTATAATAGATTGTTCCCTTTTTCAACCATTTTTTCTGCGCTTTGGCAAAATTATTGCTGTCCGTATCTTTTTATGAAATCTCAATCAGCTGTTTCGGAGAAGATGTCAGATTTCTGTATCCCTCCTGCGTCACTTCCACCAGATCCTCTATCCTCACGCCTCCGACTCCCGGAATATAGATTCCCGGCTCCACCGTCTCGGTCATTCCCTTCTTCAGCACGGTATGTCCGCTGGGGGAAAGCCTGGGCTCCTCATGGATGAACAGCCCCACACTGTGTCCAAGGCCGTGTCCGAAATATTCCCCGTAGCCCGCATCCCGGATTCTGTCCCTGGCCACCCGGTCCACTTCCGCTCCGGTAATTCCCTCCCGGATCACGGCCAGTGCAGCCTGCTGTGCCTCAAGCACCACCTGATAGATCTCCCTCTGACGGCTGTCCGCCTTCCCGATCACAACCGTTCTCGTCATATCCGAGCAGTAGCCCTTATATTTACAGCCATAATCCATCGTGAGAAAATCCCCGTTCTCCAGCTTCTTTCCGGAGGGCGTCGCATGAGGCATGGCCGAGTGAATACCGGATGCCGCTATCGTATCAAAGGCAAGTGCTGAAGCCCCGTTTCGTTTCATGTAGCTTTCCAGCTCCACGGCCACCTCCAGCTCCGTCATCCCCGCATGCAGCACATTCAGGATATGAGAAAACGCCTCATCGCCAATCTGTTCCGCACGGGCAATACAGGCAAGCTCCTCCTCGCTCTTGATCAGGCGAAGCTCATCCAGGGCTCCCCTCAGCCCTTTCCATTCAGCCCTGGGAAGACCCTTTTGCAGCTTCATGGCATCCGCATAGATCATCACCTGATCCTCAAAACCGAGACTGCGGATTTCGTCCGCACGCATCAGTGCCCCGATCAGCTCCTGATATCCTGCTGACTGGGAAATCTCCTGCACTTCAAACTCTCTGCTCTCTTCCTTTGCCTGGGTCGTATAACGGGAGTCTGTCAGGATCACCTTTCGTTTCCCGCTGATATACAGATAGCCTGTCTCGCCCGAAAACCCGCTGAGATAACGCATATTGCAGCCGTCCGTCACAAGAACGGCATCCGTCTTCTGTTCTTCCATACAATTCATCAGGCGCTCAATTCTGTCTTTCATTTTTCTGTCCCCTTTTTCTTTTATATTCCCATAATACAATCTTTTCCAGATACCGTTTCAGCACGATCTGAATCTCCTCCTTCGGATGGATCGGCTTGACCAGAATGGTACGGATATGGGCCCTATTGGCACCGTATACATCTGTAAACAGCTGATCTCCGACAAAAACCGTATTTCCGGTATCCGTTCCCATCTGCTCCATGGCCGCCCGGTAATTTTTTACAGACGGCTTGTGGGCATCGTATATATAATATGCTCCGATCTCTTCATTGAACATTTTCACGCGGCCCTCCTTATTATTGGACAGCAGGCAGCAGCGAAAGCCCAGCTCCCCGAGTCGGGCAAACAGTGCCTTTGCCCGGTCATCCGCCGGTGCGCCGTGAGGTACAAGCGTATTATCAATATCGAAGATCACGCCCCGATACCCCTCCCTGAAGAGCTTTTCAAAATTGATCTCATAGGTAGAATCCAGATATTCTCCCGGATAAAAACACTCAAACATTTGATTCCTCCGCTCTGCCCAGGCTTCCTTTTGACTATGCCGATACAGGCAGACAATGGTATTGTACCAAGGAACCGCTGCAAAAGCAAGGCTGCAGACCGCTCAAATCTCTCTTGACTTTTCCTTTTTTATTCTTCAGAATAACAGTAGTACCGTCAGATAAGGGGGTAGAGATACTATGGAACAGCTCCGAACGGTTATACGCACCCATGAAGACACTGTCTGCGCCGTGCTTCAGCTTTTCATCTGCTTTTCTGCAGTGATTCTGGCTCTGAAAAGTGACTGCGCTGCCAGAAAAAGGGCCTATAAAAAAGATGCCGGAAAAGCCTGATAAAAGGGCTTTTCCGGCATACTACCTGATTCCGGTCAGATTCTGTAAGCAGAATCCGCTGCTTCCAAGGATCCCGGCTTAGTAATTCTGAGCAACGATCTGGAAAAATGCCTTCGGATGTGCACATACCGGACAAACCTCCGGTGCTTCCTTGCCGATTACAATATGGCCGCAGTTTCTGCACTGCCAGATAGTATCTCCGTCTCTGGAGAATACCAGTCCTCCTTCAATATTGGAAAGAAGCTTGAGATATCTCTCCTCATGCTCCTTCTCGATCTTTGCAACGCCCTCAAACAGTGCTGCAATCTCGTCAAAGCCCTCTTCCTTCGCTTCCTTTGCAAAACCGGCATACATATCTGTCCACTCATAATTTTCACCGGCTGCCGCATCCTTCAAATTGGTAATGGTATCCGGGATTCCTCCGTCATGGAGCAGCTTAAACCAGATCTTTGCATGCTCCTTCTCATTCTCTGCGGTCTCCAGGAACAGTGCTGCAATCTGCTCATACCCATCCTTCTTTGCCTTGCTCGCATAGTAGGTGTACTTATTTCTTGCTTCAGATTCACCAGCAAATGCGGTTCTTAAATTTGCCTCTGTTTTGCTTCCTTTTAATTCTGCCATCTTTCTTTCTCCTTTCTATTTTTTCCCTCATATTTATTTCTATAATAACAGTAATTATTACTATTTTATTTTACCATAATCTTTTCACATTTTGCAAGCATTTTTAAAGAAATTTTATCAGTATAATACCTGTTCCAGGAACAGCCCCTGTGCAGGAGCAAGAAATCCGGCAGCTTTTCGTTCCCCATGCTCCAGTATCTCAAGAACCGATTCCGCCTCTCGCTCCCCGCGTCCCACTTCGATCAGTGTTCCCGCCAGGATCCGCACCATATGATAGAGAAATCCGCTGCCGTAAAAACGCAGGAGCAGAAGGCCGTCCGCCGCCTCAATATCTATGCGGTAAATGGTCCGTACCTTTGACTTTCCCTTCGTCTTATCCATAGTAAAACCTGAAAAATCATGGGTTCCCACCAGCATTCCCGCTGAGCGTCTCATCTCCTCCACCAGAAGAGGCCCGGGGATATGACAGACATATTTCCGCCGAAACACTCCGCTCTTCGGCCTTGTATCAATCTGATAACGATAGATCTTTCCTTTTGCATGAAATCTCGCATGAAAGGACAGCGGCATTTCTTCCAGTCGATATACCCGGATATCCTCCGGAAGCCTCCGATTCAATTCCCAGAGGAACCCCTCCGGATCAGCAATCCCCTCTGCCGCCGCAGGCCATCCCTCTTCCGTGATAAAATGGGCGGACATGGCTTCTGCGTGTACTCCTGCATCTGTCCGCCCGCTGCCTGTCAGTCTGATCGGGCCCTCAAGGCAGGCCGAAAGCGCCCTCTCCAATACGGTCTGAATCGTCTGATCGGTCGTTTTCTGGCGCTGCCAGCCCTGATAGGCGGTCCCGTCAAAAGCCAGCGTCAGTTTATAATTATGCTTCATCCTTCAAAATCCATGGCCGCATCCAGCAGCTCCTTCGTATAGGCTTCCCTGGGGTGATCATATATCTCATCGATATCCCCCTGTTCCACAATCCGGCCCTTCTTCATAACCAGCACCCTGGAACAGAGCTGATATACCACATTCAGATCATGCGAGATAAACAGAATGGAGAGGCCGAATTTTTCTTTCAAATCCAGAAGGAGATCCAGAATCTGTGCCTGAACCGTTACATCCAGAGCAGACACAGGCTCATCCGCAATGATCAGCTTTGCCCCGGAAATCAGGGCTGCCCCTATACTGATACGCTGACGCTGTCCGCCGCTCAGCTCCCGGGGATACCGGTTTTTGAACTCCTCTGAAAGTCCTACAGCGGTAAGCATCTCATCTACCTTTTTTTCCCGTTCCTCCTTTGTATAACCGCCGGCAATCCTAAGCGGCTCCTCCAGGATCCACCCGATTTTTTTCACCGGGTTCAGCGATCCGAAAGGATCCTGAAACACAATCTGAGGCCGGCTGGTATGGTGGGTAACCGTCCCCTCATAGTCCTTCAGCATTCCGAGAATCACCTTGCAAAGGGTAGATTTTCCGCAGCCGCTTTCTCCCACCAGCCCCAGGATTTCATTCTCTTCAATAAAAAAATTCAGATCATGCAGTACAACCTTCTTCTCTTTCGGGGAAAAGGGGCTCTTCTTTATCATATACCAGGCATTGAGATTTGACACCTCCAGCGTTTTTGCTGCCATCAGGACCTCCTCCTTTTCTGCCGTGTAGGGATTGCCGCGATCAGATTCTTTGTATAATCTTCTTTCGGAGAGCGGAAAATGTCTTCCACGCTCCCTTCCTCTACAATCCTCCCGTTTTTCATAACAATCGTTCTGGTGCAGATTTCCCGGATCACCCGCAGATTATGGGAAATGAAAAGAACGGACATTCCCTTACTCCTGTTCAGCTTTTTCAGAAGCCGGATAATCTGTGCCTGAATCGTCACATCCAGCGCCGTCGTCGCCTCATCCGCAATCAGAAGCTTCGGCCCGCAGACAATGGCCGCCGCAATCATCACTCTCTGACGCATACCTCCGGACAGCTCATGAGGATAGCAGCTGTACAGTTCCTCCGCATTGGGAAGCTCCACATCCTTCATCGCCTGAATGGCCATGCTTTTACGCTGTGCCGGGCTTAAGTCTTTCCGATGGATATACAGGCTTTCCTCCACCTGAGGACCGATTTTCATAACGGGATTCAGAGAGGTCATAGGCTCCTGAAATACGATACTCATCTCATTGCCCTGAAGGGCCCGCATCTGCTCATCCCCAAGCCCCAGAAGCTCCTGCCCGTCAAACCATATGCGCCCGCTCTCAACCACCTGATTTTTCTTGTGCAGTCCCATAATACAGTGAACTACCATACTTTTTCCGGAACCGGATTCCCCTACAATCCCCAGAACCTCGCCCTGGTTGAGAGAAAAGCTCACATGCTCCACTACTTCCTCAATCCCTTTTCCCTCATGAAAGGAAAGGGTCAGATCTTCCACTCTCAGAAGTTCCATTCTGCCGCCTCCTTAAAGCGTCCGCCGCTTTCTCTAATCGCCCATCGCACGCAGCCCTTCGCTGATCAGAGAAAAGCCGAGAACGATACATACAATCGTAAGACCCGGAAACAGGGCATACCAGGGCGCATTGAACAGATAGGTCTGCGCCTCAAACAGCATTCTTCCCAGGCTGGTCTCCGGCGGCTGGACACCCAGCCCCAGATAACTCATACTGGCCTCCGCCAGCACCGCATTATTAAATCCGATGGCGGCCGCCGTCAGCATACTGACAAGGGTATTCGGCAGAATATGCACAAACATAATCCGAAAGCTTCCCGCCCCCATGATCCGGGCACTCCATACAAAATCCATCTGCCGGATCCTTATAAATTCACTGCGCACGATCCTGGCAAAGCTGGGAATGAACAATATACCCAGTGCAAGAATAATATTGTTTTTCCCCGGGCCCAGAAGACTTACAAGCACAAGCGCCAGCAAAACACTGGGAAAGGACAGCAGCACATCGTTGATCCTCATGACCACATGATCCACCACTCCGCCGAAATAGCCGGTCACTGCACCGACCACGGTTCCTGCCGCTGCACCGATCAGCACGGTACAGATCGCCACAAAGCACGTGGTCCATGCTCCGCTCATAATCCGGCTGAAAATATCTCTTCCGAAGTTGTCTGTTCCCATAATATGTGCAAGCGTCGGCGCCTGATTTTTCAGCACTGCATTCATCTGCGTCGGATCATAGGGCGTCCAGAACTGTCCCACAATCGCCAGAAGCAGCATACTTCCACCCAATATGCATCCTATGATTAAATTCCAGTTTTTCTTTTTCATCTTACGCATCTTCTCCGCTCCTTCGCAGATCATCCGGCTGTCCGGATTCTCGGATCAATCACCTGATACAGGACATCCACAAGGAAATTGATCGTCACAACAAGGGCCGTGACATACGTGACAATCGCCTGCACCACCGGATAATCCCTGCTGGAAATTGCCGTAATCAGAAGGCGCCCCACTCCCGGCACAGAAAATACCTGCTCTACAATAATGCTGCCTGCCAGAATTTCCGCGATGATCAGAGCCATGAAGGTAATCACAGGGATGAATGCATTTTTCAGCACATGCCGGTATAAAACGGAACTCTTTGTATTTCCCCTGCTGTAGGCCGTACGAACATAATCCTGCCCCATCTGGCCAAGTACCGAATTTCTCAGGAACTTTATGACCATGGCGATCTTCGGGAGCGCCACGGCAACCGCCGGGAAAATCAGATAGCGCACGCAGCCCCAAAAGCTTTCCTTCGGCGATATGAACTGACCGGGCTGAAACCATTTCAGCACCAGGCCGAATATATAGGTAAGGAGAATCCCCAGAAAAAACGGGGGAATCGCCATTGTTATCTGTGTTATGACATTAATCAGTGTATCGGGAAGCTTTCCCGAAAAGCGGGCAGACAAAATGCCCAGCGGTATCGAAACAAGTATGATCAGTAAGAAGGCCATCACCGCAAGAAGCACGGTGACAGGAAGACGGGAAGCCAGAAGAGAGGTCACCGTCGTGTTATCGTACTGGTAGGAATCTCCGAAATCTCCCCTCAGGGCATCCTTCAGCCAGTTGAAATACCTGGTGGTAACCGGCTGATCCAGTCCCAGTTCCTTTTCCAGTGCCGCGATCTGCTCCGGAGTTGCGTCCGTACCCAGCTTTGTGATGGAGGCATTTCCCGGAATCACGGAAAATGCCGCGAAGGTAATTGCCGAAATACACAACAATGTGATAATGAGAGTTATAAATCTTTTTCCAATGTATTTCATTCCTTTTCCTCCGCGGCATCTGCCAATTTATTCTGTTAATCCAGTATTTTGTTGTTCTGTCCGAATAATAGTTAAGCGTTTACTGCTGCTCTGCATAATATACGGTAGACATATCCTGTGCGGCGATCGGATAGAACTGATAGCCGGCCAGCTTGCTGTTTACTGCCACAAAGTCTGCCGGATCCTCGATGAATACGTTAACCGCATCCTGTGCCAGAACCATCTCGGCCTCTTTGTAAAGCTCTGCCTTCTTATCCGCATCCACCGTCGCATATGCCTCGTTAAACAGCTTATCAAATTCTTCACTCTTATAATTCATGAAGTTCTTGGCATCTGTGCTCACATATTTTGCGAACCAGTCACTGGGGGACAGCTTGCCGTCCACACCTACAACCGTTGCCTGATATTTTCTTCCCTGATAGCACTCAGACAGCCAGGTGCTCCACTCCACCAGCTCCAGCTTGGCATCGATACCGACTGCCTTTAAATTCTCGGCAATAATTTCCGCTGTACTCACATGCTGGCTGTATGCGCTGGGAACCATGATGGACAGCTCAAAGCCATCCGGATAACCGGCCTCTGCAAGAAGCTCCTTCGCCTTCTCCGGGTTATACTCATACAGATTCTCGGTCTCTTCATTATAATATTTCGTCAGAGACGGAATCATATGCGTTCCGATCAGACGGCTTGCGCCTCCGAACAGGAAATCATTGATGGACTGGCGGTCCACCGCATAGCACAGTGCCTGACGCACCTTCACATTGGACAGGGGTTCATAATCGTTGTTCAGATACATGGCATGTACCAGATTCATGCTTCCGTTGACGATGGTAAAATCATCTCCCAGTGTGCTCACCTGGTCGGCCGTCAGATAGTTCAGAATATCCAGCGTTCCTGCCTGAAGCTCCATAAATGCAGTCTCTACATCTGCCACAAACTTGAAGGTTACCTGATCAAGATATGCCTTCTCTCCCCAGTATCCGTCATAGCGCTCCATCACCAGGTTTTCGCCCGGCGCATAGGATACGAATTTAAACGGGCCTGTTCCGATGGGATTTCCCGTCACATCCTCATTGGATGCCGGAATAATTCCGCAGGTCAGCTCCGGAAGAAATTCAGAATTTCCCTCGGATAAATGTACCTCGACCGTCTTGTCATCCGCAATCACAACATCCTCAACAATAGAAAAAGCGGAGGAATCTGACTGCTCCTCCGCAAAACGTTCAAGGGAATACTTAATGTCATCCACGGTAACAGCGCTTCCGTCATGGAAGGTGATTCCGTCTCTGAGCGTAAAGGTATATACCTTTGCATCCTCGGAAATCGTGTAATCACTCGCAACCGCCGGTTTTAACTCTCCGTCGGGCGTCGCCTTTACCAAGCCTTCATAAAGGTTGAATACAACATCTCTGGTTCCTGCGTCCGTTACTGCATGGGGGTCAAGACTTACGAGGTCCTGTGTCTTACCTACTACGACACTGCCTCCCTGTGTTGGTTCACCTGCCGCCTCTGCCTGGCCTTCAGTCTCTTCTGCCACGGCATCTGCGTCCTGTTCCTGAGAAGTATTATCAGTTTCTGTTTCTGCATTCTTGTCGCCTCCGCATGCGCAGAGTGCAATAGACACAGTGAGTACCATTACTCCCAAAAGAATGCTCCTTACGGATCTCTTTTTCATAAATGTAAACCTCTTTTTCCTGTAATATTTCTCTCATTATTAAATTGTCTCCTACATTGTATCACAGTGCCCGAAAAACGCAAGCAGATTTTAATCCTCCGCCCAGATGTCATACCAGCGCACACAGGTCTCCTGCCATTTTTCAACCGCCTCAGAACAGCACGCTTCTGCGCACCGCAGCTCTTCCGGCTCAGCAGCACATCCGTTCCAGAATTCCTCTGAGGAAAGCCAGGAGTTCATAAGCTTCTCCCTTTGCTTTTCCAGAAGCTGTACCCGGCATTCGGCTTCCTCCATCTCTTCCCGGGCCAGACGAAGCTGCCAGTCCCGATACGCCTCTTCTTCCGGAATTTCCTTTATCCTATGCCGTTCTGCCCGGGGTACCGACCGCATGCCTTCAAGCAGCGCCTGTTCCTCTGCGCGGATCCGGGCCGACAGCCCTTCCCCCTGCTTCAGGCTCACACAATGCTCCAGATAATGCCGGTAGCCAAAAGGGTAATAAAAGGCCTCTCCTCCTTCAAAAATCAGCAGGGCATCTGCCAGCTCCTGTGTAAAATACCGGTCATGGGATACAAAAAGCATGGTTCCCCTGTATTCCAGAAATGCCTGCTCCAGCCGTTCCTTTGCACGGATATCCATATGATTGGTGGGCTCATCCAGCAAAAGAAAATTCGGCCTGCTTTTCAAGAGTTCTGCCAGTATCAGCCGCGAGCGCTCTCCTCCGGACAGATCACACACCCGTTTGGCCACATCCTTCCCGGAAAACAGATAAGCTCCCAGAAGACTTCTCACCTCTTTTTCCGTCATGCCGGGAAACAGCTCATGAAAATGCTCCAGCACCGGCTTCCCGGAATCTATTTCTGCCGAATGCTGGTCAAAATAGCCGATGGTCGTATGATTTCCAAGTACACAGCTTCCTCCCAGTGAAGGCACGATACCGGCGACCGTTTTTAAAAAGGTGCTTTTTCCGGTACCGTTTTCCCCCAGAATCGCTATCTTCTGTCCCTTCCGCACACTTACGGTAATTTCCAGAAGCACCCGGTCGTACCCGATTTTCAGCTTCTCTGTTTCCAGCACCCGTTTGCTTCCCGGAATCAACGGCTCGGTTTCTCCCACGAAAAGAACGGGGCCCTCCTCCTTCGGCTTTTCTATTGGTACAAGCCGCTCCAGAGCCTTTCTCTTTGCCCGGGCAAATGCCGCCTTTTTAGGCTTATGCTTAAACCGTTCGATCAGTGCCTCCAGACGCTTTTGCTCCTCCTGCATCCGCTCATAGGATTTCCTCTGACGCTCCAGCTGTTTACGCTTCTGTATGCGATACTGCGTATAGTTTCCCGGATAGCGGGTCAGATGCGCGTCCTCCAGTTCATAGACCACCTCTGCCGTCTCATCCATGAAAAAACGGTCATGAGACACCATCACCACTGCCCGGCTGTAGGTCTTTAAATACTGCTCCAGCCATTCCACCGCCGCACCATCCAGATGATTCGTCGGTTCATCCAGCAGTAGAATATCCGGCTTTGCCAGAAGCAGGGCGATCAGAGCAATCTTCGTCTGCTCCCCTCCGGAGAATTCCTCCAGCCGTTTCTTTTTATCCTCCATCCGAAAGCCAAAGCCGGTAAACAGTGTATCATATTCCTTCTCATACAGATAACGTTCCCTGTCATAGGTATCCTTACAGGGACAGGATTTCAGAAGCTCCTCCTCCACAGTAACTGTCCCGTCTGAAAAGGCCTGCTGCCTGAGCATTCCCACCGTTGCCTTTCTGGCTCCTGTAATTCCCGGCCCCTTTCTTTTATCATCCCGATCCAGAGAAAGCTCCCCGGCGATCAGACGAAGCAATGTGGTTTTCCCTGCTCCGTTGCTTCCTGTAACAGCAATCTTTTCATTCCCGTATATCTCAAAATTCGTATGGGACAAGACGGTCTGTCCCCCTACGGAAAGTGTTCCGTCCAAAATCTGGTACAGCATATCCGTTCCTTTCACTCGGTGACGGAGCCGGCAGAAATTTTCTTAAAAAAAGCGGGAACATCTGACTGTTCCCGCCGCCTTTTCCGTCGTTTTTCCTGTTTCTGATCTCCGGTGCAGCTACACCAGAAACTTCTTCAGCTCATCCATAAATGTATTGACATCCTTGAACTCCCGGTATACGGACGCAAAACGGACATATGCCACCGCTTCCATATCCTTCAGCCGCTCCATCACCATCTCACCGATCTCCTTGCTGCTGATCTCCCGCTCCTCCCGGTTAAAAATCTCGTTCTCAACAGAATCCACCAGCTCATTGATCTGATGAATCGATACCGGTCTCTTATGGCAGGCTCTGAGCACTCCCGCCTCGATCTTGGAACGGTCGTACTGCTCCCTGTTATTGTCCTTCTTGATCACAACCAGCGGTATCGTCTCCACCTTCTCGTAGGTGGTAAACCGCTTCCGGCAGACATCACACAATCTTCTTCTGCGGATGGAGCTGTTATCATCCGCCGGTCTGGAATCAATGACTCTCGTATTATCTTCCCCGCAAAACGGACATTTCATAGAAATCCCCCCTGTGTTGCTTTACTCCTCCGCCAGATCATTCAGATAGTCTGTATAAGCATCCAGATTGACCTCCGATCCCGTGGTATCCGGACGGTTTGCAATCCCCCATACGGAATATCCGATCCAGCCGATGCAAATGACACATACAACGGCAGCAATTGTCTTACGGACGGTCTCCTGACGCTTCTCCTTCTTCATGATCTCTTTTCTGTTTGCTTTCTGCTCTTTATAACGATCAACCTTTTCCTGGCTCATATCTGTCTGCTCCTTACCTTTTCATTCTGACAGCTGCACAATCCGTACAG
>JALERW010000152.1 GCA_022763925.1 Lachnospiraceae bacterium | reverse complement strand
GCCAGAAAGTACTTTACATTAGTTCAAAAAACCTTTAATATAAGTACGGAAATTTCTGTTCGTCAGAATATTCTTTTGAAGAAAAGCAGAATTTATAGTATAGTAGTCAAAAGGGATGAGGATTCCAGGAAAATTCTTCAGTCCTTAAAACTGATAGATGATACCGGGGAGATTCGGGAGGATCTTTCTCTGGTAAGCAATCGGATCATACAGAGCAGCTGCTGCAAGAGAGCATTTATCCGCGGAGCCTATCTGGCCGCAGGATCCATGAGCGATCCGAACAAATCGTATCACTTTGAGATCGTGTGCGCAACGATGCCGAAGGCAGAACAGCTGAAGCAGCTGATTGCAGCCTTTGGCCTTGAGGCCAGAGTGGTTCAGAGAAAACGGCATTATGTTGTTTATCTGAAGGAGGGCTCCGGAATTGTTGACATTCTGAATGTGATGGAGGCGCATGTCTCTCTGATGCAGCTGGAGAATGTCCGGATCGTAAAGGAAATGCGCAATTCGATCAACCGGAGGGTGAACTGTGAGACCGCGAATATCAGCAAGACGGTTTCTGCCGCTGTAAAACAGATGGAGGATATCCGGCTGATTGAGGAGACCACAGGCTTGTATCAGTTACCGGACACATTAAGGGAACTCGCCGAATTACGGCTTCAGAATCCGGATGCATCATTGGTTGTGCTGGGAAGCATGCTTAACCCGCCTGTCGGAAAATCAGGGGTGAATCACAGGCTTCGCAAACTGGCACAGATGGCGGATGAGATAAGGGAAAATAAGGAGGAACAGTAACATTATGAAGAAGCAGACAGTAACGATTGAAATTGCATCGGGCCTGGAAGCCAGACCGGTAGCCATTCTGGTTCAGATCGCAAGTCAATATGAAAGTGGCATTTATCTGACCCGGGATAACAAGAAGGTAAATGCGAAGAGCATTATGGGGATGATGACGCTTGGACTGGATGCGGGAGACAGCATCGAAGTGAGCACAGACGGCAGCGACGAGGATGCTGCCATGCAGGCGATGGTAGATTACCTGTCAGGAAAAGACGAGAAGAAATAGGAACAGGAAGCGGGCGGCTGTCATATGATAGGGTAAGTTCATAAAGCAAGGGGAGAATGCTGTGAATGAGCTCATGAACAGGGAAGGAGCCGACCGAAAACTGCCTTTTTATATGTCCTGGCCGTTTTCTGACAATCTGTATGCAGAGGAAGAGGATGAAAAGGATCTGGAAATGCTTCTGGGACTTTGCCCAAAGACTGCAAGAAGAGTCTGGCCGGCTGTGGAGGACTGGTGCGACCGTATGGAATATGACGGGAGCATGATGTACGATGAATGCCCGGATCCGGGAGAAATACACAGGCAGGCTCTGCGTATTCAGGAGCATATACGGAAAGAGGATCCGGATGACCCGGAGGAAGGAACAGACACCTCGAGGCTTCAGGACCTGATAGAGACACTGCTGTTTCAGGAAATGCACCGGAGGCGGCGAAGACGGAGAAGATTCCGAAGACATTTTATTTATTGAAATTTTAGTTGAGGTTTCAAATCAAAGGTTTTACAATATAGTCATGACTTTCAGGGGTTATGGCTATATTTTTTGCATCGCGGCATGCATGGTTCTGTGCTGCGTAAGGGATGAGAAAGGAATACCGCATGGAAGAATTGCGAAGACTGCTGGATGAGGTTCTGGATTTTTCTCTGATTCAGGGAACGGTGAGCGGTCCAAGGAAGAAGGAAGGAACCCTTAAAATAAAGATACGCCCGGTAATTATCCGGGATGAGCTTCTGTTTCAGGCCAGTGAGCAGGAGGAGAAGAAAATTTTTCACAGGAATTACAGCAAAGAGGAGCTGGTGGAGGCTGTCCCTTTATGGCTTTCTGATGCGTTTTCCCAGCTGCAGCTGGAGCTTCCGGACGAACGGATCACCGTGCTGGCAAGCCGTAAAGGAAAGATCACGATCAGAAGGAAGCGTCAGGCGGCTGCCTGTGAGGCGCCGGACAAGGGGCATAACCGGAAGAAGCATTACATTCTTGAGGAAGGACACCCGGTACCCTTTCTGGTGGATCTGGGAGTTATGACACCGGAGGGAAAGGTTGTCAGGGCACGGTACGATAAGTTCCGCCAGATCAATCGGTTTCTGGAATTTATTGAGGATGTGCTTCCGAGGCTCCCAAAGGGCCGGGAGCTGACGATCGTGAATTTCGGCTGCGGGAAATCGTACCTGACCTTTGCTATGTATTATTACCTGCATGAGCTTCAGGGCTATGATATCCGGATCATTGGGCTGGATCTGAAGGAGGATGTGATCGAACACTGCAGCCGCCTGAAGGAAAGCTACGGATATGAAAAGCTGAGCTTCTGTGTGGGGGACATTGCTTCTTATCATGGGCTTGACCGGGTGGACATGGTTGTTACCCTGCATGCCTGCGATACGGCTACAGACTTTGCGCTTCATAAGGCTGTTGCCTGGGGGGCATCGGTGATTCTGTCGGTTCCCTGCTGTCAGCATGAATGCAGCGGACAGCTGAACAGTGAACTGCTTGCGGGTGCTCTGAAGTATGGCCTCATCCGGGAACGGATGGCTGCGCTTCTCACCGATGCCATGCGGGCCAATCTGCTGGAGCTCTGCGGCTATCAGGTGCAGCTTCTGGAATTTATTGATATGGAGCATACACCAAAAAATATTCTGATCCGTGCGGTGAAGGGACGTTCACAGAGCGGGATTGGGAACACACAAAAGCAGAAGCAGTTAAAGGAGTCGTATGAAAGGATGAGAGATGCTCTGCATGTGGATCTTACCCTGGAACGGCTGCTGTGTATGGATGAAAAAAAGGAGCGTTAGGAACGGATGAAGAAGTTTTTCATGCGGATCGGTGTGCTGGCAGCAGTCTTCATCGCGGGAATCGTTGGTTTCAGCCACGTAATGAATATTGAAAATACAGACCGGACCGGAACAGTGGCACAGCCCACGTTTCCGGTCGTATACATCCGGGACGGTGATCAGGTGATCAATGAGATGTTCGGCTATGCGGATGAGATGCAGGCAAATTACATGCGCGATACGCTGACGCTGCTTCCTTCGGATTACTGCCTCACCCTTGCCATTGATACGTTTGGTGCCGAGGTGGAGAAGGTCTCCTATGAGGTGCGAAGCAGTGATGCCCTTCGTTTGGTGGAGCGCACGGATGTTACGTATTTCACGGAGAAGGAAGGGTATCTGAATGTGGAGCTTCCCATTAAGAAGCTTCTGGAAAAGGAGGAGGAATACATTCTCCGGATCATTCTGGATACGGATGTGAAAGATGGAATTTCCTATTACACCCGGATTGTGGACCGGGAAGATTATGACTGTTCCCGGGAGCTTGCGTTCTGTCTGGAGTTTTCGGATATGACGTTTGATTCAGAGAATGCCTCAGAGCTTTCTACCTATCTGGAGCCCAATTCGCAGGGAGATAATTCCAGCTTCGGACATGTGGATATCCATTCCAATTACCGGATGGTGACCTATTACGGGCTGAATGCCCAGCGGGTGAGCAATCCGGTGCTTTCGCTGATGGAGGCAAGAAGCAGTTCGGTATCCGTGAGGCTTACCTATCTTCTGTCGACCCAGGAGGAGGGCAAAGATCCATGCTATTATAACGTGGTGGAATATTACCGGGTACGTGCGGGCTCCGACAGGCTCTATCTTCTGGATTATGACAGGACCATGAATCAGATTTTCCTGCAGTCCTCGGCCGAATACGGAAAGGACTCCATCTGTCTCGGAATTCTTTCGGAAGAGGCGGAATATATGACCTCAGAGGACGGAAGAATTGCGGCCTTTGTGCAGGAGGGAGTGCTCTGGTGCTATAATAATACCAACGGTCAGATCACCCGCGTATTCGGAGCGGCGGATGACGTGACGGATGTGCGTAAACGGCGCTGTGATTATGATATCAGTATTGCGGATGTGGATGAGACCGGAAGTATGGATTTCCTGGTGTACGGATATATGAATCAGGGAAGACATGAGGGCAGCGTCGGAATTCTCGTCTGCCGTTATGACGCCTCTGCCAATACGGTGGAGGAACGGGTATTCCTTCCATATGAGAAGGGGTACGCACAGCTTCGCGAGGAGATGGGACAGCTCGCCTATGTCAGCCGGAGTCAGGAGCTGTACTGTATACTGGACGGTACCGTATATTGTATCCGTCTGGCGGACCGAACTTATGAAATGATCGTGGATAATCTCTCTGAGGACTGTTATATCATTTCAGAGGACGGGCAGATGTTTGCCTGGCTGACGGAGAAGGATTATGATGCATCGGATAATCTGGCAGTTATGAATCTGGAAACAGGTTTTTCCTATGTGATTTCTGCCCAGGATACCGAATATATCCGGCCCGTGGGCTTTATGGGCCATGATCTGATTTACGGAGCGGCAGACCGGGAGATGGTATCCCGGGACAGAACCGGAGCTGTTATTTTCCCGATGAAAAAGCTTCAGATCGTGGATGAATCCGGAGAAGATGTGAGAGAATACAGACAGGAGGGCGTTTATATTACCGGTACCCGCATGGAGGCTCAGATGCTGGTGCTGGAGCGTGCCTCTTATTTGGAAGGTACATTCCGGGAGCTCACGGAGGACCGGATTATCAGTAATACGAAGGATAAGGAAGGACAGGCAGTTCTTCAGACCTTTGTGACGGATGGGAAGAAGACTCAGTACAGGTTGAAATTTTCTTCCGAGCTGAAGGATACAGAGCCTCAGCTTCGGACTCCGAAGGAGGTATTGTTTGAGGTGTCCAGGGATCTTTCTCTTCCGGAGGCGTCGGGAGAAGACCGGAATTTTTACGTTTACGGAAAGGGGCGTCTGGAGTATGTCTGCCAGAAGGCCGGAGATGCCATTGAGCGCGCGGATGAAATTCAGGGCGTTGTGGTGAATGCCGGACAGCAATATATCTGGGAGAAGGGAAATCGGGCAGACAAAGTGGAGATTACCGGAATTACGGCCATAGCTGCGTCAGAGGGAGAGTCGAGCATTGCCGTCTGTGTGGAGCAGATGCTTGCCGGCGCAGGCGTATACGAGGACGTAAACCGTCTGCTGCAGGATGGCTGGTCGGCAATGGAAATCCTTGAGGAATATCTTCCCGGACAGGTGGTGGATCTATCCGGCTGCTCGCTGGATGCAGCGCTCTATTTTGTAAACCGGAAGGTGCCGGTACTTGCCATGAAGTCGGAAAATACAGCGGTACTGATTGCAGGATATGATGAGTTCGGAAATACCATTCTGTTCGACCCGGTGACCGGAACAATCGGGAAATGCGGGCCGAATGACAGCAAAACCATGTTTGAACAGGCAGGCAACGTGTTTATCAGCTATGTTCCCCGGCAGTAAAGGGGAGGCGTGATGCACGGATGCGGCGAAAAATAATAGAATCGGAAGAAAAGAGGAAGAAAAATGGATCAAAGAATTTGTACACTGGCGCATAACCTGGTGAATTATTCCTGCGGGGTAAAGGAAGGGGAAAAGGTTTATATCCATTATACCG
>JALERW010000138.1 GCA_022763925.1 Lachnospiraceae bacterium | reverse complement strand
CGGCAGCTTCCGGACTCCCGGTATTTCGCCATCTGAAGGATCGTTTGAATACTCTCCTCCTTGGCGTCATTGATAAAGCAGCAGGTATTGATGACAATAACCTCCGCTTCCTCCTCATCATCCGTAAATGTATATCCTCTTTTTTCAAGAATTCCGATCATGGACTCCGAGTCCACCAGGTTCTTGTCACATCCAAGAGAAATAAATAAAAGTTTCATAAAGTCTTCGGACTCCTTCTCATGTTATCGAAGCTATTGTATCATTCCCACTTTGCAAAGTCAAACGACACCCTTTCAAAAGCGTATGGCGAATACGGACGATGTTTCCAAAAAAGGCAGGATGCCTTATATTCCTGCATCCTGCCTCTGCACGTGCAGCGTACGCTGCTGTTCTATTTGCCTTCCAGAATCTGTTTCACATGGAATTCCACGATCTCCACCGCTTTTTCATATTCCATGGCACCGGTATTGATGCAGATATCATAATTCTCCATCTCCATCCAGTCATGGCCGGTGTGATACTTGTGATATTCACTGCGGTATTTATCCGTCTTATCAATATATTTCTCTGCTTCCCGCTTCCCGATGCTGTGCTTCTGCATCTCATGAGCAACACAATCCTCAAAAGGGGCATAGAGGAAAATACGAACCAGCCTTGGATGATCCTTCAGAATAAAATCAGCACATCTGCCGATCACCACATAGGACTCCCGCTCTGCCAGCTCCTTCAGCACCTTCGCCTGATAATTAAACAGATTCCGGTTGGTGGTAAAATCTTCGCTTTCCGGAGGAATCAGCTCTCCCTGATACACCTTTCTGGAAACCTTATAGAGCAGACTTCCCTTCAGCTTCTCATCCGCATTGGCAAACAGTGTCTCATTGATTCCACTGTCCTCTGATGCAAGCCGAAGCAGGTTCTTGTCATAAAAGCTTACCCCCAGATCGCTGGCAAGCCGTCTGCCGATGGTGGTTCCCCCTGCTCCGCAGCATCTGGAAATGGTAATTACAAATTTATCCATATTGCTACCTCCCGTCTTCTGTCTGAATGCTTTCGGTCTGTTTTTCTCTTTCTTATAATATTTTAATATGTTTCGGCATAATTGTCAATTAATTACACTGTATAAAGGTATTTTTTCGTGAAATTATAACGAATTTTTAATCTGCTTCCGGCATTTTGCATCGGCTCTCCGCATCCTCCAGAGAACGATAACCATATTTTTCTGCCGTTCTTTCCATGATCATCCGGTTCAGATTTTCTCCCTTTTTGGCAAGCTGTGACACAAACTGTCCATATAGCTGCAGGGTACGCTCCGAATATGTCAGGAGCTCTCCCCTCAGATAGGTCTCCGCAGACGTCTCCCAGGCAGTATCCTCACTGGTATGGATCCGGCGGGCATTTCCTGACAGATGCGGATATTCATCGGCGAATTCTTCCATCCAGCCAACCTGGATCGCCACAATGGCATCCGTAAGCGCCCGTTTATCCGGACTGCATGCCGGAAGCTGCCCGGCAATACCGCTGTATGCTTCGGGGGCCGTGAATTCCATCATCCGCGCATATTTTTCCGCCACCATATTCCATCCGGCCTCCTGTGCCTTACGAAGATCCTGAAGATAGCTTTCCCTCACGGCCTCCGGCCACGGATCAAACTGACTCTCCCTCATGATCCGGAAGGTCTCCCAGTCATCCTGACAGGCGGCTCTTCCGCCCTCATTATGCGCCTGCTGGAAAAAGTCCCATTCTCTCTTTATGATCTCCTCTTCTGTATTCATAATATATCCTCCTTCCTGTCTGTACACTACCCTTCCAGAACATGCAGACTTCGAAGCTCCTCATCTTTCATATGTGACAGGATTTCCGACGTATGATATTCCAGAAAAGCATCCGTACAGGAGCTTAAGCCCTGCGCCTTCAGTTCCTCCCTGACTCTTCGGCAGATGGTTTCGATATATACTACCCGATGATCCTTTGTATTCAGGCTGTATCGGTACCCTGCCTCCGAAACATTCTCCCAGGCCTGGGAAGGGGCCTGAAGTCTGGAAAGCTCCATCATATATTCCGGCACATCCGAAAGAACCGAAAGCTGTCCCATGCCCCGGTACATCCACTTATAATACGGCATATACCGTCGGTTCAGAAGATAAACCATGGAACCGGCGGCCTTCAGAAATTCCGCGACGGCCAGAGCTGCCCCCACATAATCCTTTCGCATCATGAGCCTGCTGTAATTGTACTGGCCAGACTGTGCCATCAGAGCTGCCCGAGCAGCGATTTTCTTGATTCGGACATCCTCCGGATAATATCCCTGAAGGGTACGCCGAACCTTAAGAAAGCTTCCGCTTCCTTCCTTGAAAATCTCCCCGTTGACCGCTGCCGCCATCCAGGGCTCCGGAATCCTGAGCCATTCATATAAGGTCTGAGGCGCCCTGGGAATTCCGAGAAATTCCCGGTAAAACGACTGACTGCTTTTTACCCCCACTCTTCCTTCCCCATGCTGAGAGATTACACGGGCAGGGATTCCCATAAATTCCTTCGGAAGCCGGTCATAAGCCTCCTGAATCCTGCTTCCTGCCGCCAGTACGTCCTCCTCATCCATAAAAATACAGAAAGCAGGGCCAAAATCATGATCGGTGGAAAGCGCATCGTCAAAGCCAAAGCACTCCGACCCATAGCCGACCAGACCGATCGTCATACGCTCATAATATTCCGGGAAATTCTCTCTAAGCATATCCCGCCCCACGGCCTCATAGTAGGCTCTGCTTACATCCATGCCCTTTTGGTGGACCTTCTGACCGGGCAGCTTCCCGGCCGGTTTCTCCTTCCCGGCCAGCTCACATACAAGGGCACAGTTTTCCGAAAGAATCCGGTAATCCTCATTTCTTCCAAAGCTACGCTCAACTGCCTCCATGGCCTTCTCATAAAGGGCAATGGAGCTTTCATACTCTCCCGCCTGGCAATAGGCCTGGGCAAGACCGCCCAGTGCTGCCCCGTAATGAGCATCCTCTGCTCCCGGGAGCTCCTCAAAAAGCCGCCTTGCCTCCTTAAGCTCCTCCATGGCCTTCTCCAGCTCCTTCATATCCAGATACAGCAGACCCAGATTGGTATGCGTTGTGGCAGCCTCCGCCTCGCAGCCCGGAAGCTGTTCTATAATCTTCTGCGCCTTCTTCAGATATTCTGCCGCAGCATCCCTTTTCCCGACGTTTGCGCAGAGAATGCTCATATTATTGTACAGTCCCGCATTTTCATAAGTGCCGGATACTCCCGCAGCCTCATAGGCTTCCTCTGCTTTGCGATACAGCTGCAGCGCCTTTTCGTAGTCGCCGGCCGCCCGATAGGCGGTAGCACCGTTCAGCAGCGTCGTTGCATAGGCAGGTCCCTCTCTCAGATCCAGGATTCCCATAAGCTCCATTGCCTGTTCAAATGCCCGGCAGGCCTCCTGGTGACGGCTCACACTGCGGTAAAATCCGATCTCTTCGTTTAAAACGGCAAGAAATCCCTCCAGATCTCCCTGCCGCTTCGCCTCCTCATGATGCGCGCTCAGCCACTGCTGTGCCTCTTCTGTTTTCTTTTTCTGAAACAGCTCATCCAGTCCATCCAGAAATACCTGTACATTCATGTCTCTTCCTCTTTATCCTGTTATTTCCAATTGCAAATCGGGGACGGAGCATTATCTCAATACCCCATCCCCGGTCACTTTCTCTTTTCCGTCCGGACTACTCTTCCGCGGAAGCATCCTCAGACATAATCTTGATCTTTCCCTTATTGAGTTCTTCCACCGCAATGGAAAGGGGCTTCTTTCCTTTAGCGTCTACCAAAGGCTCCTCACCTGCAATGATCTGTCTGGCTCTCTTTGCTGTAGCAAGCACGATGGAATATCTGCTGTTGACAACAGGAGTCTCTCCTTCCTCTACCTCTGAATTCACGACCTTCATCAGGTCTGTATAAGACGGGTGCAGCATATTATCTTTCTCCTTCCGATATTTTCTTTAAATCTTCCCGAATCTGGTTGATCAGTTCCATATTTTTTGATGCCTTCTGGTGTTGAAGCTCGATCAGACGATGCGTCGCCTCCACGCAGGCATCCAGTTCATCATTAATCACAAGATAATCATATTGTTCGATACCCTCTGCCTCTTCTCCGGCCCTGGCAAGTCTCCTGGCAATGGTATCATTGTCCTCCGTGCCTCTTCCCACCAGCCTGCGGCGAAGCTCCTCGGCACTTGGCGGTGTGATAAACAGAAGCAGGGCATCCGGATACTTCTCCCTGATCTTCAGGGCTCCCTGGATCTCAATCTCAAGGATCACATCCTTCCCAGCTGCAAGCTGCTCTTCCACATATGCCCTGGGAGTTCCATAATAATTATTGACATAACAGGCATACTCTATCAGAGCATCAGAGGCTGCCATCGCCCGGAACTCTTCCATGGTCTTGTAAAAATAATCCACGCCTTCGGCTTCACCGGGCCTCGGGCTTCTTGTGGTGGCGGAAATACTCAGCGCATACCTGTCGTAACGGCGCACCAGTTCCTTCATAACGGTTCCCTTGCCTGCTCCGGAAAATCCCGAAACCACTACCAGTATCCCCTGTTTATTCATCTTCTTCCTCTTTCCCCTCGAAATCATTTCCGGATGAAAAGCGCTTTGCGATCGTTTCAGGCTGCAGAGCCGACAGAACAATATGTCCCTCCTCCATTACAAGCACCGCTTTCGTCCGTCTTCCAAGCGTCGCATCGATGATGCGTCCCTCTTCCTTGGCCGCCTGGACCATACGCTTAACCGGTGCCGCCTCCGGGGAAACAACCGCCGTAATCTTGGCCGTATTCACAGAATTGCCAAAACCTATATTCAGTAATCTGGACAAATCAACACACCCTTTATCCGCAATTTGTTGAAACCTGCTTATTCTATATTCTGAATCTGTTCCCTTACCTTTTCAATCTCTGTTTTGAGATCGATGGCCACATTGGACACCTGAATATCATTGGCCTTGGACAGGGTCGTGTTGGCCTCCCGGTTCATCTCCTGGGCAATGAAATCCAGCTTTCTCCCGATGCTTCCGCCGGCCTCCAGTGTGGATCTCATATGCTGGATATGGCTTTTCAGCCGCACCGTCTCCTCATCCGTACAGATCTTGTCTGCAAAAATCGTCACCTCTGTGGCGATCCGGCTCTCATCGATCTGGCTGTCTCCTAAAAGCTCCTTCACCTTTTCTTCCAGCTTCTCACGGTATTCCTTCACAATCTGCGGAGAACGCTCCTCGATATAATCCACCTTCTCAAGCATATCATCCAGCTTTCCGAAAATGTCCTTTTTAAGGTTCTCTCCCTCCGTAATTCTGGTCTCCACAAACTGCTCGCAGGCGCCCTTCAGCGCCTTCTCCAGCACGGCCCAGATCTCCTTCTCATCGATCGTCTGTTCCTCCATCACAAATACATCCGGATAGCGTGACAGACGGGATACCGTCATATCGTTCTCCAGCTGGAAGGAAGCTGCCATTTCATCCAGATACTTCATGTATTCGGAAGCAATATCCGCATTATATTTCAGAGCCATACGATTCTCTGTCATATCCTCGTAGGTGATGAAAAGGTCTACCTTCCCGCGTTCCATATACGTTTTCAGGAAATTACGGATCGCAGACTCAAAAAAATTCAGCTTTTTCGGCATCTTGATGTTGATATCCAGATACCTGTGATTTACGGATTTCATTTCTACCGTAAATTTCCGGTCCGCTTCTGTTATCTCACATCTGCCGAAGCCCGTCATGCTCTTGATCATGTCTTTCCCCTCTTTTTCGGGGCATAACTGCCCATAATTAGATATATTATAAAGCATTTGATACTGCCCGTCAAATCTTTCTTCCATAAAAATTTTCGGCCCAAAAATTCCCTGTTCAAACCACCTTTTTCATGTTATATTGTAAAATACCAGATATATTTATTTAAGGAAGGAATCCTGTATGGCCTTTGATGGAATCGTAGTTGCGGCGATTGTCCGCGAACTGAAAGCTACAGT
>JALERW010000090.1 GCA_022763925.1 Lachnospiraceae bacterium | reverse complement strand
GATAAAGGAATTCCGGAAATCCTCCATCGTGGAATGGGCATGATATACGACGGTTTTCCCCTGTCTTTTTGCCCGCTTCGCCATCCAAAGTGCATCCGGAAAAACCGTATTCACATGAAGGACATCATATGCCCCCTTCGGATTCTTCGTAATATCCGCGCCGCACAGCATCAGCGCTCTTTCCTGATGGGAAATTGCCTTTCCCACCCCGCTTTTTTCCACCAGCTTTTGTCCTCCGGTATATAATAAAATCCTCATACGGTTTCTCCTTTCGTTTCTCCGGCGCCGCCTTTCTGTTATAATGCCTGCAGCACCGTATTCATCACCGTCACCAGCCCCAGGCTGTACAATGCGATGGAAGCCGGTTTCCCAAGCAGAATAATTGCCAGGAATTTCTTAAGCTGCATCCTGGTCAGCCCCGCCAGATAGCACAGGAAGTCATCCGGCGCCACCGGGAAAAAGATCGCCAGGGCGAAGAACCTGTCAAACCGACTCCCCTGTTCCAGCCATCCGATATATTTATCATACAGCTTCCCGCTGGTGATGCTCCTCACAAAGGGCTGTCCGAACCGGCGGGCAAGAAAGAATGCAGCAAAGGACCCGATGCAGATACCCACATAATTATAAAGAAATCCCCAGAACGGCCCGAACAGCAGCACACCTCCCAGACAGCTGATCCCTCCGGGCAGAATCGGTACAACCACCTGCACGGCCTGGATGCCGACAAACATCAGGGGTGCCCAGATCCCCATGGGCTTCAGAAAAGCTTCCATCTTCTCCCGGGATGTAAATATTCCGGCGTAAATTCCGTATCCGATAAAGGCAGTCATGAGGCACAGTCCCATAACCGTCCCTATATTTATCCAGCCTGTAAGTCTCTTCTGTCCGCTTTGTTCCATTCTGCTCCTTCCTGCTTTGCCCGCAGGGCGATCCTGTATATCTCCTCTATCCGGCCTGCAAAGACTTCCTTTGAAAAATCCAGTGCTTTCTCACAGGCATTGGCAGAAGCTTCCCCGTAAACCTTCCGGTTTGCAAAAAGCCGTTCCAGTCCGTCGAAAAAACCATCCGCGTCCTCATACTGCCATCCGTTATATCCGTCAATGACGACCCCTTCCAGACACGGATCCTTCCGGCAAACCGCCGGAAGTCCGCTTGCAAGCGCTTCCAGATAGGTCAGTCCCTGCGTCTCGCTGCTGGAGGCGCATACAAAGACATCGCCCTTCCTGTAATACTCAGGCACCTGATCCGGAGATATCATCCCCGTAAATTCCACACGCCTTTCAAGTCCCAGATTTTTGACTTTTTGCATAAGCTCCGGCCGGTAAGGTCCGTCTCCCACGATCAGATATTCATAGTCCTGTCCTCTGCCTTCTGCCAGGAATCCGAGAATCTCCTCTATGTTTTTTTCCCGGGCAAGACGGCCCACCGTCACAAGTCTTCGGGTATCCGGATATGCCCGCCCCGCCAGATCCGCATTTCCCTTTTCATCCTTCCGGTAGAACCTTTCCAGATCGATGCCGGTGGGAACGGTAAAGATCCCCGGCTCCACCCGGTATTTCTCCAGCAGCCGTTTTACTTTCCTGGTCGGCGCGATCACCGCGTCCACATGATTCAGCACCTTTCTGGAAAATACTGCCACCGCCTTTTCGCCCAGTGCTTTATTCGGAGAAAAATAATGGGTGTAATCCTCATATATTGTATGGTACGTGTGGATCAGCGCTGCCCCGGTTCGCCTGGCAATATGGTGAGCAAACAGCCAGGTGGTAAATTCGCACTGAGAATGAACGATATCCGGTTTCCAGGCGATCAGCTCCTCCAGATAGGTATTCCGTATACTTAAGGACAGCCGGGCATTCGGATAGATCTTTCCTGCTCCCAGAGAACCGACGTAATACACGTCTCTCTCCTGGTGTGATGTATGGTCTTCGGACAGCGTCAGAATCCGCACCTCATGTCCCCGTTTCCGAAGCTCTGTCTCCAGATTGCACACCGAAGTCACCACACCGTTCACTACCGGCACATACCAGTCACTCGTTATTAAGATTTTCATGTTTATCCCCTCTTGCCATCTTTGATATCTCAAAGATAGCATGAGGATGAGAATTTTTATGGGAATAAAAGTAAAATATTTGTGAAAGAATTTCTAAAGAAAATATAACAGAATAACGCAGCATCACAGAAAAGCCATCAACTGTTCCGCCAAAAATACCGCCAGGCAGGCACCTGCTGCCACCGTGATCAGGCTGCGGCCAAAAAATGCCAGCACAAGCGCTGCAGCAACACCTGCTGCCGCACTCCACACACTCTGTGTAGCATAAAAAATAGCCGGGAAGGTCATGGCACTTAAGCAGGCATACGGAACATAGTACAGAAAAGACCGGATCCATTTATTGCGGATCCTGCCATGGATAAGCGTAAGCGGCAAAGCCCGGATAAGATACGTTACAAGAGCCATCACAGCAATATAACCCCAGATCATTCTTCCATTCCTCCTTCCAGCGGACGAATAAATGCCATAACTGCAGAAGCAGCAACTGTGCACAAGATAATAGAAACGCCGGCTGAAACATGCAGTATATAAAGAATACAGCTGAATCCCACGGCAAGAAGTGCCGTTGCCAGCACCGGGCGCACCCTCCGTGCAGCCGGCACCACCACTGCAATGAACATGCCATAAAGAGCCACTCCCAGTGCGCTGGTCAGTGCAGCAGGAAGTACGCTGCCTGCCGCCGCGCCGATGGCAGTTCCCGCAGTCCATCCAAGAATCGGCAGGATCTGCAGCCCCACCATGTACATAAATTTCAGGCTTCCGGCATGCGCCATTGCAACAGCAAAAATCTCATCCGTATTGGCAAAAGCGATCACAAGCCGCTGCCGGAATGTAATACCCTCACTTAACTTTTGGGAAAGGGAAAGACTCATTAAAGCATAACGCAGATTAATGATAAGCTGAGTCAGAATCAGCTCAGCTACAGTTCCTCCGGCAGCAATGACCTGCAGCCCTGCAAACTGACCTGCACTGGTCATATTGGTCATACTGATAAAGGCTGCCTGAAAAACACTCAGTCCTCCCTTCACCGCCATAATGCCAAAACTGAAGCTGACTGCGAAATATCCTGCCATGATCGGCATTCCATCCCGCAATCCCTGAATAAAATTGTTCTTCATTTTTTTACACCAGATTTCTTTATAATTCTTATTTATTATACAGGGATTCCGTTCAAAGGAAAAGTACTATTATTTGTTTTCAAAACTGTCAAAGTGTGCTATAGTAAAATCATGATTCTACGATAAAAAATAGGGAGGACCAAAAATGAGAGCAGAATTTGACGACAACCTGATTACCGGGAACGAGATGATCGACAGCCAGCATAAAGAACTGATCGGGAAAATCAACGATCTCCTTGCTGCATGCGAAACCGATAAAGGAACTGAAGAAGTCATTAAGACTATCGATTACCTGAAAAAGTATACGGAGTTCCATTTCGGTCAGGAAGAGAAATTCCAGGAAGAGATCAGCTATCCCGGAATCAAGGAGCACAAACAAAAACATGAAGAGTTTAAGGGAACGGTAAACACCCTGGAAGAAATGGCGCAGAAAGGTGTTTCTGAGGAATTTATCGGACTTGTGCAGAAGCAGGTCATTGACTGGCTTTACTATCATATCAAGACCTTTGACCGCTCCGTTGCTGAATACCGTTTTATCCGTGAGAATCCGGATCGTCTGTAATCAGACACCGCGACAGTTTTTTCGTACATACGTGTAAAAGTACTGTTTAAAAGCTCCCTTCTGCACAACATTCCTGCAGAAGGGAGCTTTTCTGTCATTGAATCATGGACCAGATCGTCCGGCTTTTCAGTTCTTCATCAATGATTGCCTGAAGCTCTGACAGTGCCGGATGTATTCCGCACGGATCGGTGCATACCGCCTTCCGGCTGCAGCAGTAGCCGTCCCGCAGGCACTCGCTCACATCCTTGTCCGCGCCGATCCCTTCAAGCAGCTCATAAAGGTTCACGTTCTTAAGATTCGCCGCAAGTCTGCAGCCGCCTTCTGCGCCCCTGCTGATGGTAATCCAGCCCATGTGCTCCAGCTTCTTAATGATCCGGTAGGCAAATGGCCTGGGTGTCGCCTCTCTTTCACTGATCTCCTGGATGGTGCGCAGCTTCCCGTCCTGAAGGGCCCGAAGAATTCGAAGGGCATAATCTGTTTCTCTTGTAATCAGCATCGTCTGTTCTCTCCTGTACACGGTTTATCTGGATACTAAATTATCAAACCTTATCTGCCCTGTCAATAAGAAGAGCATCCTGGCAAACAGCAGCATCTCCGCCGGAAATGTTTATGAAGCACATTGCCGGCGGAGGTATCTTGAAAAGCCCAATATTCTTTTTATGCCTGTACAGATTCCAGAATACGTTCTGCAAAGGCATCCATTTCTTCCAGATTCTCATCCCGCAGTGCAGAGCTGATGGTCAGCTTCGTGTCCAGAACCTCCATCTGCTTCATACCCTCCAGGAAATCCTGCATTCTGGTGCCGGACTTCACGGCCCAGGATCCGTTTTCCATAATGGCAACCTTACGTTTCTGAAGGTTCAGGGCCTTCATATCCATCAGATAATTGTGCATCAGCGGATACATACCCAGATTATACGTTACCGATGCCAGTACGATGTGGCTGTAACGGAAGGATTCAGAGATCAGGTAGGACACATGGGTATTGGATACATCATATACCGCAATATTGGTCAGCCCCTTTTCCACCAGCTTTGTGGCAAGGATCCGTGCCGCATTCTCCGTATTTCCATACATGGATGCATACACGATCAGGACCCCCTTCTCCTCCGGCTCATAACGGCTCCATTTGTCATATTTATCAATAAGATAGCCCAGATCGGTTCTCCACACCGGACCGTGCAGCGGACAGATCATCTTAATATCGATTCCGGAAGCTTTCTTCAGGAGTGCCTGCACGTGAGGTCCGTATTTTCCAACAATATTGGTATAATATCTGCGGGCATCATCGATCCAGTCACGGTCAAAATTCACCTCATCATTGAAGAGCTTTCCGTCCAGGGCTCCGAAGGATCCAAAGGCATCTGCCGCAAACAACACGCCGTTGGTCGTATCGTAGGTCACCATGGCCTCCGGCCAGTGTACCATCGGTGCCTCCACGAAGGTCACCGTATGGGCACCGAAGCAGCGGGTATCCCCTTCCTTCACGATCTCCGTCTTTCCGTCAATGGGGAAGCGGAACTGGCGCATGAGCATAACTGCCTTTTCCGTACTGATAATCTTCACCTCCGGATAACGGAGAAGAATTTCCTCAATGGAAGCTCCGTGATCCGGCTCCATGTGATTGATCACCAGATAATCCAGAGGACGGCCGTTCAGCACATACTGTACATTCTCCAGGAACTGGCGTCCCACGGCCCAGTCTGCCGTATCGAAAAGAACCGTCTTCTCATCCAGCAGCAAATACGAATTATAAGATACTCCCCTTGGAATGGGATGTATATTTTCAAACAGGGCCAGGCGGTGGTCATCCGCTCCCACCCAATACAGATCATCTAATACTTTTCTGACGCAATGCATATTCTAATCCTCCTTTACCATGTGCATACCTTTTCGCCGCAGGTTCCCTTATTCTGCCGAAGCGGGAATAAATTTGCTCTTCTCTTCTCCGCAGTCCGGGCAGATCCACTCTTCCGGAAGCTTTTCAAACAGTGTTCCCTCCGGGATATCATTTTCCGGATCTCCCACAGCCGGATCATACTCGTAGCCGCAGCCGCTGCACACATACCTCGGATAGGACGGTGCCTGTTCCTTCGGCACGCTGCGTTTCATCTTCTTCATCGGCGGCGCGGGCTTCTTGGGCTCTCCGTTATCCAGTGCCTCCGTCAGAAGCGGCAGGATCTCCATGACATCTCCCACGATTCCGTAGTCCGCATTCTTGAAGATCGGCGCATTGGCATTGGTATTGATGGCTACGATGGTGGTGGCATCCTTGATGCCCTTCAAATGCTGTCCTGCTCCGGATATACCGCAGGCAATATAGAGATTTCCGTTGAACTTCTGGCCGGACATTCCCACGTAACGGTTGAGCGGCAGGTATTTCAGCGTCTCAGCCACCGGACGTGAGGAGCCTACGGCTGCCCCTGCCTGATATGCAAGTGCACGGATCAGCTCCATATTCTCGATCGCTCCGATGCCTTTTCCGGCACTTACCACGCGGTCTGCCTGGGAGATCGGGGTATCCGGATCAATACCCACCGTAAAGTCATAGCCGTCCTTTTTAAGCTCTTCCACCAGAGCGTCTACCCGCTCCTTCGGACTTCCCTTCTTGAACATCATTTTCTTTCTCGCTCCGGTAATTCCGGTTTTGGGCTTCTTCTTTCCGCCGCCGCTTTCGGACTTCGGCATTTTTCCTATGATGTGGGAAGCGATTACCACCCGCTGGATCTCATTGGTGCCCTCGTAGATCGTGCAGATCTTGGCATCACGGTATGCCCGCTCTACCTCCATGCCCTTCAGATATCCGCTTCCGCCGAAAATCTGAAGCGCGTCATTTACGATCTCAAGACAGGAATCGGAGGCGTACTGCTTCGCCATAGCCGCTTCCATACTGTAAGGCTCATGGTGCTCCTTCAGCTCCGCAGCGCTGTAAACAAGAAGTCTTGATGCCCGCAGCTTGGTGGCCATATCCGCCAGCTTGAAGGAAACTCCCTGCTGCTGACAGATGGGCTTCCCGAACTGAACACGTTCCCTGGAATATTCCAGCGCATGCTCATAAGCTCCCTGGGCGATTCCCAGTGCCTGTGCCGCAATACCGATCCGGCCGCCGTCCAGGGTACTCATGGCGATCTTAAAGCCTTCGCCTTCCTTACCCAGGAGATTCTCCTTCGGTACCTTCACATCATTGAAGATCAGCTCTGCCGTCGCAGAGGAACGGATACCCAGCTTGTCGTAATGATCCCCGAAGGTAAATCCTTCCCAGCCCTTTTCCACAATAAATGCGCTGATTCCTCTTGTGCCGATCCCCGGAGTGGTTACCGCAAATACCACATAGGTGTCCGCTTCCCCTCCGTTGGTAATAAAAATCTTATTTCCGTTTAATATGTAGTAATCACCGTCCAGCTCTGCGGTCGTCTCGGTTCCGCCCGCATCGCTGCCCGCATTGGGCTCCGTCAGGCCAAATGCACCGATCTTCTCACCTTTTGCCAGAGGTACCAGATATTTCTGCTTCTGCTCTTCCGTTCC
>JALERW010000047.1 GCA_022763925.1 Lachnospiraceae bacterium | reverse complement strand
TGCACGGATGCGGCGAAAAATAATAGAATCGGAAGAAAAGAGGAAGAAAAATGGATCAAAGAATTTGTACACTGGCGCATAACCTGGTGAATTATTCCTGCGGGGTAAAGGAAGGGGAAAAGGTTTATATCCATTATACCGGAAACACGACGGAGGAGCTGGCAAGAGCTCTGATCCGGGAGGTATATAAGGCAAAGGGTATTCCCTTCGTTCACAATACGGAGCCGAGAGTGCAGCGGGAGCTGCTTCTGAACTGCACAGAGGAACAGCTCAGGATTATGGCTGCCCGGGATGCGGCCGAAATGGAGCAGATGGACTGCTATATTGCCGTGAGGGGCACTGACAATGTGTCGGAGCTTTCCGATGTCCCCGCAGAGAAGCTGAATCTGTATGAGAAGCTGTATTCCACTCCTGTGCATCATAATGTGCGGATCCCGAAGACCCGATGGGTGGTGCTGCGATATCCGAATACGGCTATGGCGCAGCTGTGCAATACAAGCACAGAAGCTTTTGAAAACTTCTATTATGACGTATGTACCCTGGATTATTCCAGAATGGCCCGGGCGATGGAGCCGCTGGCAGAGCTGATGAACCGCACCGACCGTGTGCGGATGACCGGACCCGGCACCGACATTACCTTTTCCATCAGGGGTATCCCGGCAATCCCGTGTGCGGGCCATATGAATATCCCGGACGGAGAGGTGTATACGGCTCCGGTGCGTGAATCCGTAAACGGAACCATCCGCTACAACACTCCTTCGGTATATCAGGGATTTACCTTTGAGCAAGTGGAATTTACGTTTGAGAACGGAAAAATTGTCAGGGCTTCTGCAAATGACACTGAGCGAATCAATCAGATCCTGGACAGTGATGAGGGGGCAAGATATATCGGCGAATTTGCCATCGGCGTGAATCCTTATATTTTAAAACCGATGAAGGATATCCTTTTTGACGAGAAGATTCAGGGCTCGATCCATTTTACGCCGGGAAACAGCTATGATGATGCTCCCAACGGAAACCATTCCTCCGTACACTGGGATCTGGTATGGATTCAGAGGCCGGAGTACGGCGGCGGAGAGATCTATTTTGATGATGTGCTGATCCGCAAAGACGGACGTTTTGTCCTTCCGGAGCTGGATTGCCTGAACCCGGAGAATCTGGTATAGGACGATATCTTAAGAATAAATGAATTTTCCTCAAATTTAAAGAAAAAGCTTTTTTTTTACCAATATTTTGTATATAATATGTCTGCGTACCTTCATCGGTGTGCGCTGCATGAGAGAGGGTGCCTGTTTTATGGAAAGGGGAAAGCTATGATTTCGACGGATATTGGAATTGATTTAGGGACAGCCAGTATTTTAGTATATGTGCGCGGTAAGGGAGTTGTACTCAAGGAGCCCTCCGTTGTCGCGTTTGACCGTGATACAAATAAAATTAAGGCCATTGGTGAGGAGGCCCGTCTGATGCTCGGAAGAACTCCGGGAAATATCGTGGCGGTTCGCCCGCTCCGCCAGGGTGTCATTTCGGATTATACCGTAACGGAGAAGATGCTGAAGCATTTTATTCAGAAGGCCATCGGAAAGAAGACCTTTCGGAAGCCCAGAATCAGTGTCTGTGTGCCCAGCGGTGTGACAGAGGTTGAGAAGAAGGCCGTGGAGGATGCAACCTACCAGGCCGGTGCCAGGGAAGTGGCGATCATTGAGGAGCCCATTGCGGCTGCCATCGGGGCGGGAATCGATATTTCCAGACCCTGCGGCAATATGATCGTGGATATCGGCGGAGGAACGACGGATATCGCGGTGATTTCCCTCGGAGGTACGGTGGTGAGCACATCCATCAAGATTGCCGGTGATGATTTCGATGAGGCGATCGTGCGTTTCATGCGTAAGAAGCATAATCTGCTGATCGGTGAACGTACCGCAGAGGATATCAAGATCAAGATCGGTTCCTGTTTCCCGCGTCCCGAAGTGGATACGCTGGATGTCCGGGGGCGTAATCTGGTGACGGGGCTTCCGAAGACGGTTACTGTTACTTCCGAGGAGACGGAGGAAGCGCTGAAGGAGACGACCCTGCAGATCGTGGAGGCAGTACATGGGGTGCTGGAGAAGACACCGCCGGAGCTGGCGGCGGATATCGCCGACCGGGGGATCGTGCTTACCGGAGGGGGCTCGCTGCTTCGCGGACTGGAAGAACTGATTGAGGACAAGACCGGAATCAATACGATGACGGCGGAGGATCCCATGACGGCGGTAGCCATCGGAACAGGAAAATATGTGGAATTTTTAAGCGGAGACAGAAGCGAATAGGATCCGTAACGGGAGGGGGCGCGTTTTGCGCCCCTTTTGCAGTTTCCGGAACAGAGAAACGTGCGCATGAGGAGGTGAGTCCGGTGGATACTGTACAAGGATATGTGGAGAATATTATTTTTCGTAATGAGGATAATGGGTATACTGTACTGAACCTGGTGGCGGAGGGAAAAGAGCTGACCTGTGTAGGCACTTTCTCCTATATCGGAGAGGGAGAGCTGCTGGAAGCCTCCGGGACCTACAAGGAGCATCCAATGTACGGGGAGCAGCTGGTGATTGAGCAGTATGAGCTGAAAACACCGGAGGATGAGCTTGCAATGGAACGGTATCTGGGAAGCGGTGCTATCCGGGGGATCGGCACAGCGCTTGCAGCCAGGATTGTCCGTCGGTTTAAGGAGGATACTTTCCGCATTATCGAGGAGGAGCCGGAACGCCTGGCGGAGATCAAGGGTATCAGTGAGAAAAAGGCAATGGAAATTGCGCAGCAGCTGGAAGAAAAAAAGGATATGCGCAGGGCCATGATGTTTCTTCAGCAGTATGGGATTTCCACAAATATGGCGGTGAAAATCTATAATACCTATGGGCAGGAGATTTACCGGGTGCTGAAGGAGAATCCCTATCGCCTGGCGGATGATATCAGCGGCATCGGCTTTCGGGCAGCAGATGAGATCGCACGGAAGGCAGGAATAGAAGCTGACTCGGATTTTCGTATCCGAAGCGCCATTTTTTACATACTGCTGCTTGCTTCGGGAGAGGGCCATACCTGCCTTCCCGAAGAACTGCTTTTGAGGAAGACAGAGGAGATTCTCGGAATGCAGGTGGAGGATTTTGACCAGCAGCTGATGGATCTGTCCATGGATCGGAAGATTGTGATTCGACAGGAAAAGGAGCAGAAGAAAATTTTTGCGTCTCAGTACTATTATCTGGAGCTTGATACGGCCCGGATGCTGTTTGATCTTAAGATCCGGTACGAGGTATCGGAGGCATCGCTGGATCATCGGATCCATGGGATCGAAGAGGATACCGGGCTTTTTCTGGACGATATGCAGCAGGAAGCGGTGCGGGAAGCGGCCCGCCAGGGGCTTCTTGTTATCACCGGCGGCCCTGGAACCGGAAAAACAACAACGATCAATGCCATTATCCGGTATTTTGAATCGGAAGGAATGGATATTCGTCTGGCTGCCCCCACAGGGAGGGCGGCAAAGCGCATGACAGAGGCTACCGGCTGTGAGGCCCAGACCATTCACCGCCTTCTGGAGCTTTCCGGCGGTCCGGGAAGCGATACCCGGGATGCGGCATCCTTTGAGCGAAATGAACAGAATCCTCTGGAAACCGATGTGGTGATTATCGATGAGATGTCCATGGTGGATATTCATATTATGCATGCGCTTCTGAAGGCACTGGTTCCGGGAACAAGGCTGATCATGGTGGGAGATGTCAATCAGCTTCCTTCCGTAGGGCCAGGCTGTGTGCTGAAGGATATCATCCGGTCGGAGGTATTTCCGGTCCTGCGCCTGACGAAAATTTTCCGTCAGGCGACCCAGAGTGATATTATCGTCAATGCGCACAGGATCCATCGGGGGGAGCCGGTACCCCTGGATAATAAAAGCATGGATTTTTTTTTCCTGAAGAGGTATGACGCCAATGTAATTATCCGGGTGCTGTTGGCGCTGATCCAGGAAAAGCTGCCGAAGTTCGTGGATGCAAAGCCGTATGATATTCAGGTGCTGACGCCCATGCGAAAGGGCGTGCTTGGGGTGGAACGGCTGAATGCCGTTCTGCAGCAGTATCTGAATCCCCCTTCTCCCGATAAAAAGGAAAAGGAATATCCCAGAGGGCTGTTCCGGGAGGGCGACAAGGTCATGCAGATCAAAAACAACTATCAGATGGAATGGGAGATCCGCAGCCGCTATGGAGTGCTGTGTGACAGCGGAACCGGGGTGTTCAACGGAGATATGGGAATCATTACGGAAATCCGTCCGTTTTCCGAACAGCTGGTGGTAGAGTTTGATGAGAAGAGGAGCGTGACCTACAGCTATAAACAGCTGGATGAGCTGGAGCTGGCCTACGCGATCACCATACATAAGGCGCAGGGCAGTGAGTATCCGGCGGTGCTGCTTCCGCTTCTTACCGGACCAAAGCCGCTGATGAACCGGAATCTTCTGTATACGGCAGTGACGAGGGCCAGAAAATGTGTGACCGTTGTGGGAAGCCCGGAGACGTTTCTGCAGATGATCGGGAATGAGGATGAACAAAAGCGCTACAGCGGGCTTCTGGACCGGATTGAGGAGCTGCGGGAACGGGAATACTGATGAAAAAAGAGGGTCATGGGGAAGGGAGTTTTTTTGGACAGACATGTGATGTGGAATATTCTGTATCCTCCCCGCTGTCCCGTATGTGACAGGCTCCTTGACCGGAGCCGGAGAGCGGAAGACAAAAGAGCAGGGGTATGCCAGATCTGCCTCTCCTATGGAAGGCCGGAGCGGATCCGGGAGCCTTTGTGCAAAAGATGCGGAAAGCCTCTTTCGGATGAGACAGAAGCATACTGCCTGGACTGCCGCAGGCAAAAGCATCTGTTTTTGGAGGGAAGAGGAGCCTTTGCCTATCGGGGAATGGAGGAATCCATGTACCGGTTCAAAAACGGAAACCGCAGATGCTACGCGGATTTTTTCGGCGAGGAGCTTTTCCTGGCCCTTCAGGGGGTGCTTGGACGGTGGAAGCCTCAGGTTCTGATTCCGGTTCCCATACATCGGGAAAGGCGCAGACGCCGGGGCTATAATCAGGCAGAGCTGCTGACCCGTCAGCTTTCTGCAAGAACCGGTATACCTTCGGATCCCCGGCTTTTGTTCCGGGTCAGAAGGACCCGGGTGCAGGCAAGTCTTGACGACCGGGAAAGAAGGAAAAATGTGAAGGGAGCCTTCGCGGTCAGGGATGATGTTTGCCCGTACCAGAGAATTCTTCTGGTGGACGACATTTATACGACCGGAAGTACGGCGGATGCGGCGTCACAGGCACTTTTACATGCGGGAGCAGAGAAAATTTTCTGTGCCTCCGTATGCATAGGAAAAGGATTGTAAAGAGGTATTCGGCTGTGTTATAATGGACAGAAAGGCATAGAATGCCCATAAAAAGGAATGGAAATGAGGTGGCACATGCTAAACGAAAAAAGGATCCGTCTGATGACAAAAGCGGCGGAGTTTGAACAGAAGGAAGGCCGTGAGGCATTCCGGATCAATGATTATTTTCGGGGAGACTATGTGACGTTTCATATGGTAAAGGCATGGATCCGGGGGACGGCAGCATGGCTGATTCTGGCGGTGCTCTGGATCGTCTGCCGGCTGGATGAGCTTATGCAGAATCTGTATCAGACAGATTTCGCAGAGCTGGGCATGAGCATGCTGAAATGGTATATTCTGTTTATAGCTGTGTATGAGATTCTGATGGTTCTTATCTATAACGGAAAATATACACGCACACGGGAAGCGCTGAAGGGATACTACGTACAGCTGAAGGAGCTGGAAGGTCTGTACGGGGAAGAGGATAAGAGGCTGGAAGGCCGGGAGACGACAGGAGGCCTGTATGACGATGACAACGATGTATGAGATAAGAGAGCAGATGAAGGAGTTATACAGCAGATATGATATTTATATCATGACGCTGCTGAAATTTGTGCTCGGGCTGTTCTGTTTTTTTATGATTAACGGAAAGATCGGTTATATGGAGAAGCTGGATAATTTTGCGGTGCCGGTGCTCCTGAGCCTTTTGTGCAGCTTCCTGCCGGTGAACTGTATGGTAATGTTTGCGGCGCTGCTGATTCTGGCCCATTTGTTTGCCCTGTCACTGGAGGTGGCTGCGGTGGCGGGAGCTATTTTTCTGGTACTGCTGCTTCTGTATTTTGTGATTGCTCCGCAGCACGGATACCTGCTGATCCTGACGCCGCTGCTTTTTTCACTGAAGCTTCCGTATGCAGTTCCGCTGATTATGGGACTTACAGGGACACCGATCGTTATGGTTCCGGTATCCTGCGGCGTGGTTGTTTATTATATCCTGCATTTTGCCGCGGTCAATGCTTCTGCCTTTGGTGCGTCCGAAAGCGAGAGTATGGGAGACCGGGTGAAATTCATGATTGAATACATGGCCGGGAATAAAGAGATGATGCTGACGGTGTTTGCTTTTGCCGCGGTGCTCTGCATCGTATATATTCTGCGGAGGATGTCCATGGATTATGCGTGGCAGATTGCTATCGGCGCAGGTGCGCTTACCAATGTCCTGATTTTCCTGATCGGTGATTTTGCATTGAATATTTCCGGTTCCATTCTGGGGCTGCTTCTGGGAACGGTATGTTCCGTGGCTGCTGCCTTTGTGGTTCAGTTTTTTGTGTTCAGTGTGGATTACACGGGAACAAGAAAGGTCCAGTTTGAGGATGATGAGTATTACTATTATGTGAAGGCAGTTCCGAAGATCACGATCTCTGCGGAGGATAAGCAGGTGAAGGAAATTCATTCCAGAACCAGAGGGAAGGCAAAGAACCCTTCCAGAACCCGTAAGGGCTTATCTGCAGGAAGACCGTCCCGTCCGCATCCGGAGAACCGGAAAGAGGCAAGAACACACTGATATATTATTTAAAAGAGAGAACCTGTGGAAATAATCCGGAAAGGAGTGGGCGTAATGGGAAAATCCATTGGGAACTGGCTGCAGAATACGTTCGGTGTCCTGAAGCCTCCGTCTCTGACGGTAACGGATGTTCTGGAAATTATCATACTTGCAGTCATTATATATTATGTTCTGGGCTGGGTGAAGAATACCAGGGCCTGGGTGCTTTTAAAGGGCTTTGCCGTTCTCCTTTTGTTTACGCTCACGGCCAGGATCCTCAAAATGGACACCATTTACTGGCTGACGGAGAAGATCCTCGGTCTGGGAATTACCGCTTTGCTGGTTGTGTTTCAGCCGGAGCTTCGTAAAGGGCTGGAGGAGCTGGGAACCAAGCGCTTTTTTGATAATCTGGGGCTTCTGGATTCCACGCGGGAAACCGGAGGCCTGTTCAGTGACCGTACAATGAATGAGATTGTGAAGGCTACCTTTGAGATGGCCCGGGCCCGGACCGGGGCACTGATCGTCATTGAACAGAATTATGCTCTGACGGAATATGAGAGGACCGGTATTTCGCTGGATTCCCTTGTGTCCAGTCAGCTGCTGATCAATATTTTTGAACACAATACGCCGCTTCATGACGGAGCCGTGATCATACGCGGGGACCGAATCACATCGGCAACCTGCTACCTGCCGCTCTCGGACAATATGGAGCTGAGCAAGGAGCTTGGGACCCGCCATCGTGCAGGGGTCGGAATCAGTGAGGTGACGGATTCCCTTACGATCATTGTTTCGGAGGAGACCGGAAAGGTATCGGTTGCCTTCGGCGGGAAGCTGGATCGGGGCATGGATGCAGAGCAGCTGAAGGAGAGGCTGCGGCTGTTTCAGAATAAGACGCTGGAACAGAAACGGTTCCTGTTCTGGAAGGGAAAGGTGAAGGATGAAAAACAGGCTGATGAATAACTGGCAGCTGAAACTGCTTTCCCTGGCAGCGGCGGTTCTGCTCTGGGTGGTGGTTGTGAGTATCAACGACCCTGTCCGGACACAGACCTTTTCCAGAATCCAGGTGGAAGTGGTGAACAGCTCCGCAATTACAAGTGAAGGAAAGGTATATGAGATACTGGACAACAGTAATGTGATCAGCATAGAGGTCAAGGCACGCAGATCCGCACTGGATAAGGTGAGCGCAGATGATTTCAAGGCAACCGCAGATATGCAGAATATCCAGCTGATGAAGTATGTGCCCATTAATGTGTCCTGTACGAGGAATGTGGAGATTCAGAGCATCACCACGAAGAACCCGAATCTGAAAATCAGCATCGAGGATTCGGATACCAAGACACTGCCTGTTGTTGTCCGCACGACCGGGAAGCCTGGAGACGGCTATGTTGTGGATAAGAACAATACGATCGCGTCCCCGGAGAGTGTGCGTATTACCGGCGCGGCCAGTGCGGTCCGGAAGGTCAGCAAGGTGCTGGCGGAGGTGGATGTATCCGGGATTACCATGGATACTGAGCGGGTGACCAGCCTGACGCTGTATGACAGTGACGGAGATCCGATTAAAAATGATTATCTGAGCTATAATGTGGATATTAATGCGATTGATATTTCCGTAAGGCTGCTGAAAACGAAGGAGGTTCCGATCAAGGCGTCGGTATCCGGAACGGTGGCGGATGGATATCGATATACGAAGATAAGCTGTCAGCCCTCCACAATTACACTGGCCGGAAAAGAAAATGTACTGAAGAAGATCACTTCCATTGAAATTCCGGCTGAGGATATCAGCATAAGTCAGGCTTCGGGAGATGTGGAGAAGGTGGTGGATATCAGCCGGTATCTGCCGGAGAATACACAGCTGGCCGAAGAGGAGGAGGCAACCGTGGCGGTTACCGTGGCGGTGGAGAAGCTGGAGGAATGTACCGTTTCCCTTCCCAAGAGCCAGATCGAAATCCGGAATGTTCCTGACGGATATACGGCTGAGTTCCTTACCTCCATGGATGTTACCGTGCAGATAAGGGCATTGAGGAACAGTCTGGAGTCCATGGATACTTCCGTTTGGAAGGCGTATGTGGACCTGGCGGAATATCGTAAGGAAGAGACGGTGAATGTACCGATCGTCATGGAGCTGCCGGACGGATATGAACTGATGGAAGAGCCGGTAGCGGTTATTAAACTGGAAAAAGATCAGGCGGAATGACCCGCCGGATAACTGGAGGTAAGTATGAGCAGACTATTTGGAACGGATGGAGTAAGAGGGGTTGCCAATTCAGAGCTGACGCCGGAGCTGGCAATGAATCTTGGAAAGGCAGGGGCCTACGTCCTTACGAAGGAGAATGCACATAAGCCGACGATCATTGTCGGCTGCGATACAAGAATATCAGGCGGGATGCTGGCAAATGCGCTGATGGCAGGTGTCTGCTCCGTAGGGGCCAATGCGGTATATCTCGGGGTCCTTCCCACGCCTGCAGTGGCGTATCTGACGAAAAAATACAAGGTGGATGCCGGAGTCATGATATCTGCGTCCCATAATCCGGTGGAATTCAACGGAATCAAATTTTTCAGCGGAGACGGATATAAGCTCTCCGATGCCATGGAGGATGAGATCGAAGCGCTGATCCGCGGCGGCATGGAGGATATCCCGAAGCCGGTGGGAACGCTGCTGGGAAAGGTGAAATACCGTCTGGATGCAAGGGAGGACTATATCAAATTTGTACAGAGGACTGTTCCGGTGGATCTGACAGGTCTTAAGGTGGTGGTGGACTGTGCGGAAGGTGCTTCCTATTATACCTCCATAGAGACGCTGAAGGATCTGGGAGCAGATATTGTAGCGATCCATACCGATCCGGACGGAACGAACATCAATGCCAACTGCGGTTCCACCCATATGGAGGAGCTTCAGGCCCGGGTCGTGTTTGAAAAGGCTGCGGTGGGGCTGGCTTTTGACGGGGACGCCGACCGGCTTCTGGCAGTAGATGAGAAGGGCGAAATCATCGACGGAGACCAGCTTATGGCGATCTGCGGCAATTATATGAAGGAGCAGGGAAGATTAAAGCAGGACACCATCGTTGCCACGGTTATGAGCAATCTGGGCTTTATGCTGATGGGAAAGGACCGGGGCATCCATATTGAACAGACCAAGGTCGGAGACCGGTATGTACTGGAGCGGATGAAAGAAGCCGGATTTAATCTGGGCGGGGAACAGTCCGGACATATCATATTCCTGGATGACAGTACCACGGGAGACGGACTGATCAGTGCCCTTCATCTTCTGGAGGTATTGGTAAACACCAAAAAGCCTCTGTCTGAACTGGCCGGGATCATGGAGGTGCTTCCGCAGGCACTGGTAAATGCAAAGGTTCCGAACCACAAAAAGGATAAATATATGGAATATCCGGAGATCGCAGAGGCGATTGAGCAATTGGAGGCACAGTTTTCCGGTGAGGGAAGGGTGCTGATAAGGCCGTCCGGAACCGAGCCGCTGGTTCGGGTAATGATCGAGGGCAAGGACCGGAACGTGATACGGGAGGAAGCCCAAAAGCTGGCAAAGCTGATCAGCGATACAATGCTTTAAAATATGAGATAGGACCTCCTTTGGAATGTCATCTGTAAAATGTGACTAAAATGTGATAAAAAATCGGAAATACTTGTGCAATTTATAATAATCTGTTATAATTTTTCATGGGATGACCGGAAGAAAGTAGTAGGGAGGGATCAGCATGGTAAGTCAGAAGGTTGTGATTAAGAATCCGACGGGGCTGCATTTAAGACCGGCAGGCAATCTGTGTAAGGAAGCAATGCAGTTTAAGTCCTTGATTACATTTTCATTTCGTGAGACGACAGCCAATGCGAAGAGCGTTCTGAGCGTTCTGGGTGCCTGCGTGAAATGCGGTGATGAGATTACACTCACCTGCAGCGGCGCAGACGAGGAGGAAGCGATGAAGGCGCTTGTTGCGGCGATCGAGAGCGGACTTGGGGAATAAGATTACTTACAGGCTGATGCTTTTGGCATCAGCCTTTTTTCTGAATGAGACAGTATTTGAATCATTGGATATAAGAGAAACCGTTTAAGGAAGAATGATGGATAAAAAGAAAAAAATCACCGGTTTTCTGAACCGGTACGGAAGATGGATCACCGGGCTGGGCGTGCTGCTGTGTGCTGCCGGCCTGGTGCTGGGCTATATGAAGCCAAAGCAGAAGCTGGAAACCGTGGCAGTGAATATGTCTGAGGAAGGGGAGGCAGATGTTGCTCTGGAGGAAGGGACCATTCTTGATTATGTTTGCAGCACCAAGGGCTATCCCATGGCCGGTATTCAGGTGGGGATCCTCAAATACGGGCAGGAGCTTACGGACAGTGCCCTCCTTTGCAGGGTGTATGATGAGTCAGGGGAAAGCCTGCTTTCTGAGACCCTGGTAGCTCTGAAGGATGTGGACGAGGGGCAGTATGTTTATATTCCCTTTGAGAATTATAAGCAGTGCAGCGGAACCATCCGGGTGGAATTTTCCTGCAGTGCTCCGGAAGGTGCAGCCTGCGGCCTGGCGGTGAATACGGTGCTTCTTTCCGATGCAAGTACGCTGGTGAATGGGAAAGAGGCTGCCTTCGGTCTGAAAGCCTATTATGTCTATAAACTGGATTATTATCCGCTGATGTTTGATCTTCTGACCATGCTGATGCTGTTTCTGGGTGTTTTTCTGCTTGGTTCAGGGAAAGAGAGGGCTGCAGATGAGTAGGAAAGGAAAGATCGGATGCATTGCGGCGGTTGGAATCGTACTTCTTGTGCTGCTGGCAGAGGTTTTCGTATTTAATGCCAATGGGAGGCGTTATGGCTCCTATCAGGAAGTGTTCCGTCTGGACGGGAGCGACAGCCGGGTGGAAATCCATCTGCAGGAATTTACTTCAGAGCTGGATGAGCAGACAGCGGAGGATCTGCGCTATCAGGAGGAGATGAACCGCCTGTATTATGAGCTTCTGGGGGCGGAATATGAAAGTACGCTGGAGGATACGCTGACGGTCATCGACGGAAAAACCTATAAGACGGTGCAGCAGGCGGTGATCCATATCCGTCTGGATGAGAGCCGTTATATCCGCCAGCTTCAGTTTACGTATCCGGTGGATGAAAGCCGGTATGCAAACTACGGCGTGGAAGCAAAATTCTACCGGGACGGGGAGCTTCTGAATGATTATTTGATGTATGACACGATCAACTCCCGCCTGGATACCGGATATATGAATGTGAATCTTGAGGCGGATGAGATCGAGCTGGAGACCTATGGAGATTTTGGCTTTGACGGCACCGGTGTGACGGTGGGTATTGAAAATCGTGTACAGTTCAACTGGTATCGGGTGATATTCCTGATAGGAAGCGGATTGCTGCTTTTGTTTCTTCTGCTGGCAAAGGAGCTGTATATGCGCCGCCTGGAGGTGGTGTTTGCAGTGGTGAGCCTCTGGTTCGGCTGTTCCATGGTGGTTCTGGTAGGCTGCAATCAGTCCGGCTGGGATGAGCATATTCATTTTCTGAAGGCCTATGAGGCTTCCTTTGGCTCCACGATCGAGACGCCGGAGGCGGCCATGGGTATGAGAGGGAAATATTCTCCGGGCTTTGAGAGCCTGACGGAACGGGAAGCCGTGACGGAATACCTGAGGGAGAATGATGATCTGGAAAAAGCGGATATTTCCTATCAGAGCCGTTTTATCGGTTACAGTACCCGGGCCTATCTGCCGCAGGCGCTGTTTCTTTTGCTGGGGCGAATGCTGAAGCTTCCCTTTGATCTTCAGTATATGCTCGGAAAGCTCGGAAATCTGCTCTTTTATACGGTGATGCTTGCACTGGCCATCCGTCTGGCAAAAACAGGTAAGAAATTTCTTGCGGTTCTGGGGCTCATGCCGACACCGCTGTTTCTGGCATCAGAGTATACGTATGATGCATTTATCACAGCCTTTCTGTTCCTTGGCTTTATTCTCTGGCTGAATGAGCTGCTGAGCGAGGAAAAGATGACATGGTATTCCGGTTTCCTTATGATGGCCTGCTTCGTTGCCGGAAGCTGGTCCAAGCAGATTTATATTTTCATGATTCTGCTCCTGTGTTTCCTACCTGCCAGAAAGTTCCGGGACAAAAAGAGCATGCTTCTGTTCAAGGGAATGACGGTGGCAGTGATGCTGCTCATTTTGTATTCGATTTTCAGTGCACCGGGAGCTGCGAAAAATCTGGCTATCAGCGTTGGCGTGGATTATGATTTTTCTACGGCGGGAGACCGGAGAGTACAGGGAGTGTCCATGATGGGGCAGATTCAGTACATTCTTGCCAATCCGCTGAGCTATGCGGTGCTGCTTTTAAAGAGCATTGCAAAGACTGCCCTGAAATATACCTTTGGCAGGTATCCGTGGCTGGATCTGGCTTACTGCGGTATACTTCCTGGGGCATTTTCGGCAGTGACGGCGGCAATTCTTCTGCTTGCCGGGCTTGTCAGGACCGGGGAGGAGTCTGCTCTGACGGTAAAACCGCTTTACAAGGGGCTTCTGGCATTTATGATCTTCGGGGTGGTCTGCGTGATCTGGACATCCCTGTACGGGACCTACAGTGTGGTGGGAGCTTCCGCTATTGACGGTGTGCAGGCCAGATACTATATTCCGCTGATGCTGCCTTTCTTATATCTGTTCGGAAATAACCGGCTGAGGTTTCGATGGAGCAGCGAATGGTATTACCGCATTCTTTTTGTGGGGATTTCCCTGCTCAATATATATGGGATTTATGAAAATATCCTGAAAACAACGATGCTCTGATCTGACGGGGGAGATAGACAAACGACGTATTACCAGGAAAAGGATGTAATGATATGAATAAGAAACAGCTTTTTGTCAGCATGACGGCACAGATTGTATCCTTTGCGGTGAGTATGGGAGTCAGTTTTATTCTGAGTCCCTACCTTGCCAACGCCATTGATGTCAGTGCCTCCGGATTTGTAACTCAGGGAAATCAGTTCGTGTCCTATGCCCAGATTCTTGTGTCTGCCCTGAATACCATGGCCAGCCGTTTTATTACGGTGAGTATTCATCAGGGAAAGGAAGAGGAGGCCAACCAGTATTTTTCTTCGGTGTTTTTTGGCAATGTATTTATGGCAGCCGTCTTTGCAGTGCCGGCTACGTTCCTGATCCTGTTTATCGACCGGATCCTGAATGTGCCGGAGGGAATGGTGACGGATCTTCAGATCATGCTCTTCTTTGTGATGCTGAACTTCGTGCTCAGTATTATCCTGTCCGTTTTCAGTGTTTCGGTATATGCCAAGGATCGTCTGGATCTCCTGGCGGTGAAGACCATTCAGGCAGAGCTGGTGAAGATGTTTATTCTGGTGGGATGTTATACCTTCCTTCGGCCGTTCATGTGGTATGTGGGAATCGGCTCTGTCGTCTATACTCTGGT
>JALERW010000034.1 GCA_022763925.1 Lachnospiraceae bacterium | reverse complement strand
TCTCCTCCCTGACGGTTCTGGTACGGACGGTCTCCTCCCTGGCCCTGGCGGCTCTGATACGGACGGTCTCCTCCCTGACGGCTCTGATACGGACGGTCTCCATCCTGACGTCCCTGGTACGGACGGTCTCCTCCCTGACGGTTCTGGTACGGACGGTCTCCTCCCTGGCCCTGGCGGCTCTGATACGGACGGTCTCCTCCCTGACGGCTCTGATACGGACGGTCTCCATCCTGACGTCCCTGGTACGGACGGTCTCCTCCCTGACGATTCTGGTACGGGCGGTCTCCTCCCTGGCCCTGACGGCCCTGATACGGGCGATCTCCCTGACGGTTCTGATACGGACGGTCTCCCTGACGATTGGAAACCGGACGTTCTGCTGCAGGACGGCTCTGTACCGGGTTCTCTGCTGCAGGGCGGCTTAAGGATGCACTTTCCTGACGAACCGGCGCTGCAGGGCTTTCCGTTTTCATTTCCTGAGGCTTAACTGCCTCCGGCTTCGGCTGCTCTGTACGTACCTCCTGTGCCTTTACCTCCGCAGGCTTTGCAGGCATTGGCTTTTTCTCCTGCTTTGCTGCTCCCGGACGGTTGGACGCACCGTTCCTTATCCCCATCGGGGGCTTTAAATTTGTCCGGCTGTTCTGAGGATTATAAACGGAAATATATTTCTTTTTCCGAACCACCTGTCCTTCCGGTTTTGCCGGCGCTGCTGCCGTACTCTCTTTCGTCTCTCTGATATCCTTTGTATCCTTCTTTTCTTCCATAATCTTCTTCGCCGGCTCTTCCTTTCCTGCTGTCTTGGATTTCACAAATTGACTGGTCACCATATCCACCTGCTCATCCGTCAGGGTACTCATATGGCTCTTCACTTCTATATGATGCTCTGTAAGTATCTGCATTATGTCTTTATTTGATTTGTCTAACTGTTTCGCAAGCTCATGTACTCTCATTTTCGACACACTTACTACCTCCTATATTCAGTTGTCCTGCCCGGTCAGTCCAAGGATTGCCCTGGCAAGTCCTTCATCCGTTACCGCTGCCGATGCCCGGAACAGCTTCCCTATGGAATGTCCCAGCACTTCCTTATCCGCGCAGAAAAACACAGGTACTTTATAATAGCCGCACAGGTTCCTGAAATTTTTCTTCGTCGCCTCCGATGCATCCTCTGCCACGATGACAAGTCTTGCTTTTCGCTCCTTCACTGCCTTCTCTGTAGAAAACTCCCCACTCACCAGGTTTCCCGATTTTGCAGCAAGCCCAAGCATAGAGAGAATCCTTTTCTCCTTTACAGGCATTTCAGTTCCTCCTTCAGCGTCTCATAGACCTCATCCGGGATCTTTACCTTCAGGGAACGCTCCAGTCCCCTGCTTCTGATCGCTTTCTCAAGACAGTCCATGCTGCGGCACAGATAGGCGCCTCTGCCGTTTTTCTTGCCTGTGGCATCCAGAAGAATCTCTCCCTCCGAGGTTTTCAGCACCCGGATCATTTCCTTTTTGTTTTTCATTTCCTGGCATCCGGTGCACTGACGCATCGGAACCTTTCTCACTGCTGCACTCAACTTACGGTCAACTCCTGACTATTCTTCTTCGTAATCGGAGGTCTCCCCATAACCGTCTTCGCTGTCATAGGCCTCCTCATACTCCTCATATTCTTCATTCTCATCAAACTCTTCCAGGAAACCTTCGATCTCTCTTGCCTGGGTCTCACTCTTGATATCAATCTTAAAGCCGGTCAGTCTGGCAGCAAGACGGGCATTCTGTCCTTCCTTGCCGATCGCCAGAGAAAGCTGATAATCCGGAACAACCACTTTGGCTGTCTTCTCCTCATCATCCGCCATAACAAATACAACCTTGGCCGGGCTTAATGCATTCTCGATCAGGATGGCCGGGTTGTCACTCCAGTTGATAATATCGATTTTCTCACCTCTGAGCTCATTTACGATCGCGTTTACTCTCGCCCCGTTCATTCCCACACAGGCTCCCACCGGGTCCACATCCGGATCATTGGACCATACCGCGATCTTTGTTCTGGAGCCTGCCTCTCTGGCAATGCTCTTGATCTCAACCGTTCCGTCCTTTACCTCCGTTACCTCAGATTCGAACAGACGCTTTACCAGCTCGGGATGAGTTCTGGAAACGAGGATCTTCGGTCCCTTGGTCGTATCCTTTACCTCTAGAATATATACCTTGATCCGCTCGGTAGGCCTGAATACCTCTCCCTTTACCTGCTCATTTTCACCAAGCACCGCATCCACCTTTCCCAGATTGATGCTGATATTTCTTCCGTTATACCGCTGAACGATACCGGTCACCACATCCCGTTCCTTACCGTAATACTGATTGAACAGCGCTTTTCTCTCTTCCTCCCGGATCTTCTGAAGGATCACATTTTTCGCATTCTGGGTTGCGATCCGTCCGAATTCCTTGGATTTGATCTCCACATTCACAATATCGCCGGGCTCATATTTGGAATCCATCATCTTTGCCTTCTCAAGGCTGATCTCCATGACATCATCCTCTACCTGCTCCACAACGGTCTTTTCCGCATATACCGCAAAATCCCCGGTTTCATGGTTGATCACGACTTTTATATTATCGGATTTTCCGAAATGGTTTTTGCAGGCGGTAATCAAAGAGTTCTCAATTGCTTCCAGCAGCGTCTCTCTGCTGACACCTTTTTCCTTTTCCAGTATATCCAGAGCTTCCATTAATTCCTTGTTCATGATGTTTCATCCTCCTGTTTACATCTCTTCTAACTCTTAAAAATCAAATGCAAGTCTTATCAGCGCAATATCCTGACGTTCAAAAACCAGCTCTTCCTCTCCTTCAAACGCAAGCGTTACGGTTTTCTCATCCCAGGCCTTTAAAATACCGGTAAATTCCTTCTGATGGTTCAGCGGACGGTACAGACGGACCTCCACTTCCTCCCCGATGCTTCTTGCAAAGTCCTTATCCTTTTTTAAAGGTCTTCCCAGACCCGGAGAGCTTACTTCCAGAATATAGGTATCCTCAATGAAATCTTCCTTATCCAGAAGATCAGAAAATGCCCGGCTGATCACCTCACAGTCGTCCACATTGATGCCGCCCGGCTTATCAATATAGGCTCTCAGATACCAGTTTCCGCCCTCTTTTACATATTCCACATCCACCAGTTCAAATTTGTGCTCTTCAATTAACGGAAGAATCAGCGCCTCCGCCTTCTGTTCATAGGTTTCTCTTTTTGTCATATGCACACCTCCTTCTTCCTCTTTCTGACAGCATTCTTTCTCTACACGTAATGAGAGTGGACTTTCGCCCACTCTCATCTAGTAATTTATTCTTTAATCTACATCATTGTAACACTCCGATTCACGAAATGCAAGGGGTTTTCGCATTTTTTTGCAAACAGCTTCTATCCCCGCACCTTTACACCCTTTGTATCGCGTTTTCCCATGCGCAGTCTGTTGAGCACAAGCGGTTTCTCATGATGCTCGATGCTTATCTCGATCCCCGGAACAAGAAGATACGCCTGTGTCAGGCGGTCCTCCTGCGCCAGACGCATGCCGCGGACGCCTGCAGCCGCCTTTTTCTTTTCAGGAATTTCCGAAAGCGCAAACCGAAGGAACAGTCCCTCCGCCGACTGAAGCACGATCTGCCCCTGATCTGCCACCGCCTCCACGGCAATCAGTTCATCGCCGTCCAGAAGCTTTGTAGCTGCCACCGTCCGCTTTGCCACATCAAATTCCGTACCGTCCACAAGCTTGCACATGCCCAGAGCGGTGACGAACAGAAGCTTTTCGTATTTCAGCTCGTTTACGGAAGCCACACAGAGAAGCCTCTCCTTTGTACTCTCATAATTGCTCAGATTATCCACTGGAACACTCTTATCCCTGAACTTTCCGAACGGCACATCCGCTGCCTTCACCGTATGCATTCTTCCCGCATCGGTAAACAGCGCCAGCCGGTCCGTATTCATACAGCGGATAATGTATCTGCTCTCTGCGTCGGCAGCCTCCTTATTTCTCTCATAGACTGCCGCCTCCATACTCCGCACATATCCAAAGCGGTCCATCAGCACGACGATCTCCTGCTCCTCCTGCTTTTTCTCTTCAAAAACAGCCTCCGCCGCATTTTCCACGGAGGTTTTCCTGGGAACAGCATATTCCTTCTTAAGCTGCAGAAGCTCCTTTTTAATTACAGCTGCCATGGAATCGTAGTTATTCAGAATATCCTCATATAATGCAATGTTTTTCTGAGTGGCCGCATGCTCCTTCATGAGGGCGTCGATCTCCAATCCGATCAGCTTGTACAGACGCATTTCCAGTATAGCCGTCGCCTGCCGCTCGGTAAACCGAAGCCCCGCGGCAATTTTCGCGGCACTTCTTGTCCGAAACACAATCCCCTCGGTCTGTCCGGATATCAGGCATTCTCTGGCCTGCTTCAGGTTTTTGCTGCCCCTTAAAATCTCAATAATCACGTCTATGACATCCACAGCCCGTATAAGGCCTTCCTGTACCTCCCGCTTTTCCCGTTCCTTCAGGAGCAGCGTCTCATACTTTCTTCCGGCCAGCTCGAACTGAAACTCGACGTGATGGCGGATGATATCCTTAAGTCCCAGGGTCTCCGGTCTTCCGTCCGCAACGGCCAGCATATTTACTCCGAAGGTATCCTCAAGCCTCGTCTTTTTGTACAGCATATTTTTCAGATTTTCCACATCCGCATTCCGCTTCAGCTCCAGAACGATCCGGATCCCCTCCTTGGAGGACTGATTGGAAATATCCACAATATCCGAGGTCTTTTTGGTCTCCACCAGGGCGCATATGTCATTTAAAAATTTCCCGATATTGGCCCCAATCATCGGATAGGGGATTTCGGTGATGACCAGCTTCGTACGCCCGCCCTTCTCCTGCTCCACTTCCACTCGGCCGCGGATCTTGATTTTGCCGGTGCCGGTCTCATAAATGGACAGCAGCTCATCCTTGTTTACCACAATTCCGCCGGTAGGAAAATCCGGCCCCTTGATATACTGCATCAGCTCTTTTGTGGTGATGTCCTCGTGCTCCATATAGGCGACAACCGCATCCACCACCTCCCCCAGATTGTGAGGCGGGATGCTGGTTGCCATTCCAACGGCGATTCCGTCGGCTCCGTTTACCAGAAGATTGGGAATCCGTACCGGGAGCACGGATGGCTCCTTTTCCGTCTCATCGAAGTTCGGCACAAAATCCACGATATTTTTATCCAGATCCGCAAGGAAGGCCTCCTGTGTGATTTTCTGAAGTCTGGCCTCGGTATAACGCATGGCCGCCGCCCCATCCCCCTCGATGGAGCCGAAATTGCCGTGACCGTCCACGAGAGGAAGCCCTTTCTTGAACTCCTGGGCCATAACCACAAGGGCTTCATAGATCGAGCTGTCTCCGTGGGGATGATATTTGCCCATGGTATCTCCGACGATTCTGGCACATTTCCGATAAGGGCGGTCATAACGGATGCCCAGCTCATACATATCATAGAGTGTTCTTCTCTGCACCGGCTTCAGGCCGTCCCTCACATCAGGCAGCGCCCTGGCAATGATCACGCTCATGGCATAGTCGATGTAAGATTTCTGCATAATCTCCGAATATTCTGTCTTGATTATCTGCTCCTGCATGCTGCTCCCCCTTATATATCCAGCTCCGCGTCAGCCGCGTGCTCGTAAATAAATGCTTTTCTGGGAGGAACTTCTGTCCCCATCAGCATCTCCGTCACATCCGATGCCATCCGGGCATCCTCGATCTCTACCTGCTTTAAGATCCGGGTGGCGGGATTTAAGGTCGTCTCCCAGAGCTGAGCGGCATCCATTTCTCCCAGACCTTTATACCGCTGCAGGGTAAATGCCCCCTTCTGCCGCTTCCGGTACTTTTCCAGTGCCTTGTCATCATACAGATACTCTTCTTTTCCCTTCGACGGCATGGCCTTATACAGCGGAGGCATGGCTATATACACATGTCCCTCATAGATCAGCTCCGGCATAAAACGATAAAACAGCGTCAGAAGAAGCGTACTGATATGGGCGCCGTCCACATCGGCATCCGCCATGATAATGATCTTGTCATACCGAAGCTTCGTAATGTCAAAATCATTTCCGTAACCCTCGGAAAAGCCGCAGCCGAAGGCATTGATCATCGTCTTAATCTCGGCGTTGGCCAGAACCTTATCAATACTGGCCTTCTCCACGTTCAGGATCTTCCCTCGGATGGGAAGGATCGCCTGATACTGCCGGTCTCTGGCCGTCTTTGCGGAGCCTCCTGCCGAATCACCCTCTACAATGAAAATCTCGCATTTTGAGGCATCTCTGCTCTCGCAGTTTGCCAGCTTTCCGTTGGAATCAAAGGAGTATTTCTGCCTGGTCAGAAGATTGGTCCTGGCCCGTTCCTCTGTTTTTCGGATCTTAGCCGCCTTTTCCGCACTGGAAAGAACGTTTTTCAGAATATCCAGATTCCGGTCAAAATACCGGACGATCTCCTCTCCGGTGACCTTGCCCGTGGCTCTGGCCGCATCCTGATTATCCAGCTTTGTCTTCGTCTGCCCCTCAAAGCGCGGTGCCGGATGCTTGATGGAAATAACCGCAGTCATGCCGTTTCGGATGTCCGCTCCTGTGAAATTGGCATCCTTCTCCTTCAGGATTCCCAGCTCTCTGGCATAGGTGTTCATCACGGAAGTAAACATGGTCTTGAACCCCGTGATATGAGTTCCTCCCTCCGCATTGTAAATATTGTTGCAGAAGCCGAGAACATTCTCATGGAACTCATTCACATACTGAAGCGCCGCCTCCACCGTAATCCCCTCACTTACTCCTTTGAAATAGATCACCTCATGCAGTGCTTCCTTATTTTTATTCAGATCCTTCACAAAGCCGATGATTCCATCCGGCTCATGAAACACGATATGCTCTGTCTCTTCACCCCTGCGGTCCTCGAAAACAATGGACAGATTCGGATTCAGATAGGCCGTTTCATGGAGACGGCTCTTCACCTCATCCGCTTTAAATCTGGTCTTTTCAAAGATCTCATCGTCGGGAAGAAAACGGATCTTCGTCCCGGTCTCCTTCGTCCGTCGCAGCTTCGGAAGCAGGCCGTCCTCCAGCTCCAGCACCGGTATTCCCCGTTCGTAGCGATCATGATGCACCCAGCCGTCACGGCTCACCTCGATATCCAGCCAGGCAGACAGGGCATTGACCACCGAGGAGCCGACCCCGTGCAGGCCGCCGCTTGTCTTATAAACAGAATCATCAAATTTTCCTCCCGCATGAAGGGTGGTGAATACAAGCCGCTCTGCAGATATCCCCTTTTCATGCATATCCACCGGTATTCCGCGTCCATTATCTGTGACAGTGGCAGATCCGTCCTTTTCCAGATACACGTGTATCTCATCACAGTAACCTGCCAGATGCTCGTCCACGGAATTGTCTACGATCTCATAGATCAGGTGGTTCAGCCCTTTTCTGGACACACTTCCGATATACATTCCCGGACGCTTTCTCACCGCCTCCAGTCCTTCCAGTACGGAAATACTTCCTGCATCATATGTTGTGTTTCTGCTCATTCTCTATACCTCCAAGCTGTTCCAAAAATTCCGCTTTCGTCTTCTGTATCTGCCCCAGCAAATTCTGCATCCCGCTCACCATATCTTCCAGCATTGCCTCCTGCCCTTCCAGCGTTCTGCCCAGCAGGCGGAAATAATTCAGAACATATCGTTCCAGCACAGCCTTTCCCTCTGCAGTCAGCTTCACATGTACCACTCTGCGGTCCCTGGTATCCGATAGTTTTTTCAGGCAGCCCTGGCGTTCCAGATCCTTCACGATGGCAATGACATTGGGCGACTGCATCCGAAGCTTCTTTCCGACATCCGTTATCTTTACCTGCCCCGACTCCCGGGAAAGAAAATAGACACCGTACAGAACATTCAGATGTCCGCGGCTCATCGTATGCGGAACCGCCGGCACACGCTCTGCCTCATATTTTATTTCCTGAAGACAGTCAAATAGTTCATCAATCAGTTTATCCCTCATGCTCTTCCTCTCTTCAAAATACAGCGTCAGTGTCAACCTCAGCCCCTGCTGATATATATGTTTTATATATATTATAAATAAATAATTGCAAAAGTCAATTTCTCTCACAAAGACAGCCGGAACTGTGCATCCAGCACAATTCCGGCCTGTTCAGACATTCCACAAAATATTCGATTCAAAAGTCCCGGAAGGTCAACGGATCTTGACCTCCACAAAATCTCCCATCGCATGGTTCACTTCCATACAGACAATGACAGAACCATCCTTTTTATAGGAATATCCCATGGGATGAGCATTCAGATCCATAAAATTAAGATCAAAATTCTCAAAGTACTCCTCCGTCAGCATATCCGGGCATGTTGTCAGATATTCCTGAAAATCCTTAACCGTCAGCTCCGTATTCACCAGCTCAAAGCCGGTTCCCGAAGTCAGGCACCTCAAAAGATTGCCGATATCCACAAAATCAGACAGGCGTATTTCCTTTCCGCTGTTCAGATCAATATTAAACGTCTGAATATAGGAATAAGGATGCGCAGCTCCCGGCTCATATCCGTTCACCCGATACACAATACAAAGCAGTTCCTCCGTCGAAGTTGCCACCTCATAGGTCAGGCTGTATTCGGCATCTTCGTCCAGATATTCCACATCCTCCATGGCATGGCTTTCCAGTATCTCATTCCACTCGGTTTCCGTAAAGGAATCCTTCATGTTGATCAGCCTGGGATATTCCACATGAATATTTCCTTTTTCAAAAACCACACTCTCCACCGTATAGGAGGTCAGCGGATACCGGGTAAAATCCCAGTCATACAGTGCATGGCCGGTTTCCAGGCAGTTCCCTTCAACAAAAAGACGCAGCCGGTCCGCCTGATAGGCATCCAGGAAAGTATCCGTCAGGGCTGCAAGAATCACATATTCCCCGGAGGTTCCCATCGTCGACACATAATTGCCGAATTCTCTGGACAGATCCAGAATGGCCACCGTCTCCTCCCCTTCCTTCTCCGTCTCAAAGGACCGAACCTTCGTATCAGGGGTCACAATATTGTACTTTGCCAGATTTGAAAGGAGAAGCTCCGGCGTAACCGCATCCGCATCCACAAGCGTTACCTCAAGACCGTCCGCCATTTCATTGCTGTAATAAATATGAAGCTTTCTGTTTCCATTGAGATTCTCCGTCTGTGCCTGTCCGGACGAAACATCTGTATCAGCCGTCTCTGTCCCGTCCTCTTTTGCTTCTGCCTCAGCCGTGGCCGTCCCTTCCGCCGCCTCCTGGGACAGCTCCCCGGGAGCCTTCCCTTCGCCCGAAACCTGAGCGCTGTCGGAGCCGCACGCAGCCAGAAGCAGGACAGCTGTCACCGCAGCCAGCACCGCATATCTTCTCTTCATATGCTTTCCTCCCAAAAATCAAGACAATCCTGCCTTAGTTTCTTTGCTGTTTTATTCATTTTATCATATTTATCAGAAATAATCCTGACTATTGCATGTCAAAGATATTAATTTTTTATGAAAGCATAAAATCCGATTCCCTTTTCCCGCAAAAAGAGAGGTTCATTTTCATATATAACAAAAAAGCCGGAATCCTTCTTGACGGTATTCTCAGCTTTCTTCCACACTTGAAACTATTCAGTTCAGAGCAGCTGGTAGGGGAATCGAACCCCTGTTTTCGCCGTGAGAGGGCGACGTCTTAACCCCTTGACCAACCAGCCATTTCCTTAGCACTCGTTTATAATACCCTATCTCAAAGAAAAAAGCAAGTACTTTTTTTTACTTTTTTCAATTTTTTTAATTTCCCCGTTTTTTTACAAAAACTCCGCCATTTCTTTCCTGGCAATTACCTTTTTGTCTAAATATTTTCTAATAATTATCAATTTTTCTTTGCTTTTATTTGAATTTTTGATATAATGAAAATAGAACAATTTCATGTAATTATCCTGTCTGCAGGACGAAAAGGGGGCTTTTCTATGAGTAACATTATAATCACCATCGGCAGAGAGTTCGGCAGCGGCGGACGGATCATCGGGGAGAAATTGGCAGCCCGTCTCGGCATCTCTTTCTATGATAAGGAATTAATTCAGCTGGCAGCAGAAAAAAGCGGTATCCACGCAGACGTGCTGAAGGGTGCGGATGAAGTGGCTGCCAATCCCTTCTCCAGTCCCTTTGTTCCCCCAAGCATCGATCAGGGTTCCCTGAACGATAAGCTTTACAAATATCAGCGCGATGTGATCCGTGAGATTGCAAGCAGGGAGTCCTGTGTGATTGTCGGAAGATGTGCCGACTATATTCTGAAGGATTATCCCAACTGCATACGCGTTTTCATCTATGCAGACATGGAATATAAGGTAAAGCTGATCATGGAGCGCCATCATCTGAAGGACACCGAACTGATTGAGAAAATCATCCGCCGGACAGACAAGAACCGCCGGACCTATTATCAGTATTACACCGATCACAAATGGGGTGCCAGAGAAGAGATGGATCTTCTGATCGACAGCAGCCTGCTCGGTGTTGACGGAACGGTAGATCTTCTGGAAAAGGCTGCACGTCTTAAAATGGAACAGGCGGAGGCTTAAAAACAGCATATGAAGCTTGCCAAAAAAAGGGGACGGTTTTTTCCGTCCCTTTTTTTGATCCTTCTATTTCATCAGCTTTTGAATCGTCTCACAAAGCTCATCCTATTCTGTAAAATCAATTTCCTTTAAAAGCTGCCGGATATGCTTCTGCTCCCCGATAATCATCAGATGCTCATCCCCGCGGAACCTGTAATCCGCAGAAGGAAGCAGACTCATCTGCTCTCCTTCCTTCGTTGCAAGAATACTCACATGATATTTTACACGGAAATTCATTTCCTTGATGGATTTTCCAACCCATTCTTCCGCTGTGGAAATCTCGTAAATGGAAAAATCATCCGTCAGCTCAATATAATCAAACACATGTGTGGAGCTTAAGGATACGGCCAGCCGTTCCGCAATATCCCGGTCCGGATACACGACCTCGTCCGCCCCGTTCCGCAGAAGAAATTTTGCATGAATATCCCGGTTCGCCTTGCTGACCACATACTTTGCGCCCAGTTCCTTCAGCATACTCGTAATCTCCAGACTGTTCTGGAAATTTGTCCCGATGCAGACAATACACATGTCAAAATTTCCGATGCCGAAGCTTCGAAGCACCTCCTCCTTCGTACAGTCCCCGATCTTCGCACTGGTGACAAACGGCAGCAGATCCTCCAGCTTGTTCTCATCACAGTCCGCAACCATGACCTCATTTCCCATCCGGCACAGCTCTCTGCACAGGCGATGACCGAATTTTCCCATTCCTATCATTAAAATTGACTTCATTCCCCGTCAACCTCCTATCCGATCGATATTTTTTCTTCCGGCTGACGAACCGGAACGATTCTTTTGCGCTCCGCAAAGGAAAGAGCAAAGGAAAGACTGCCCACCCTTCCGCAGTACATCATAAAAATCAACAGCAGCTTCGAAAACACATTCAGTCCTCTTGTAATACCGGTCGTCATTCCCACGGTCCCGATCGCCGAAAAAGCTTCAAACATTGCATCCATCATGGGAACCTGATTCAGGGAACAGATCAGAACAGATGCAGTCAGTGCCATACTCACGTTGATCATCAGTATGGCGGATGCACGCTTCACCGCGTCATCCTCCAGTCTTCTTCCGAATACGGCGGCATCCTCTTCATGCCGCACATTTGCCCACACGCCGATAAATAAAACGGCAAGGGTGGTTGTCTTAATTCCGCCTGCGGTAGAACCCGGACTTCCTCCCACCACCATAAGAAGAATATTGAAAAGCTTGCTGCTGTCGGAAAGCGCTGCCACATCCACGGTATTAAAACCGGCTGTACGGGCTGTTGCGGACGCAAACATACAGGACCAGAAGGTTCCCTTCGCATCCAGACCGGCAAACAGGGCATTCTTTTCCAGCAGCCAGAAACAGAGCGCCCCGCCAAACAGAAGAATGAAAGTCATGGTCAGCACGATCTTTGTATGCAGCGTATATTTCCGCCAGTGCCAGGTATGCTCACACAAATCCTTCCAGACAAGAAAACCGATGCCCCCTGTAACGATCAGTGCAATCAGCACAAGGTTCACAAACCAGTCCGTCTGAAACTGTACAAGGGAAGAATAGGCTTCAAACCGTCCCATCAGATCAAACCCGGCATTGCAGAAGGCGGAAACGGAATGAAAAATCCCGTAATAGATTCCTTCTGCCGGACCCAGAACCGGGATAAAACGGATGGACAGCAGCACGGCCCCGCTTCCCTCCACCAGGAGCGTTCCTTTCAGGATCATCCGGGTAAGCTTCACGATCCCACCGATCTGGGAGCTGTTCACGCTCTCCTGAAGGATCCCTCGCTCCCGGAGACTGATCTTCCTTCTCAGGATGAAGGAAAACAGCGTTGCTATCGTCATAAAGCCCAGTCCGCCGATCTGGATCAGCATAAGAATGACAAGCTGTCCGAACAGAGACCAGGTGCGATAGGTATCACAGGTCACCAGTCCCGTCACACAGGAGGCGCTTGTCGCAGTAAACAGTGCATCCAGCGGCCGTGCCGAAACGCCCGTCCGGGTCGCGAACGGACACATCAGCAGCAGGGTCCCCACAAGAACCATAAGGAAAAAGCCGAGCGCAATGATCTGCGTCTGGGTAAAAGTTTTTCTTCTCATAAAATCATGGTACTCCCGATCACATGATATTCCGGCTTATTCTTCTCCGTAAAGAATTTTCCCGGCAAGAATCACCGCATCCTTAATGCAGCCATTGCAGGAACGCAGAACATTTCCGGTCTCAACACCCTTCAGTTCTTCACAGACCACACTCTGGTTCTTCTCCAGAAACTCCCGGACAAGCGCTTTGGAAAGCTTATAAGTGGAGCCTTTGGAATCCGGCTTCTCAGTATTTCCCGTACTGTTGGCCAGCCCTGCAAGAAGCACGGCTCCGGAAACAGCCCCGCAAGTTCCTTTCATTCCGCCCATACCGAGGCCAAAGCCCTCCGTAAGCCTGAACATGGTCTCCTCATCCACACCTGCTTTATCGCAAAACGCACAGGCAACCGCCTGGGCACAGTTAAAGCCCCTCTTATGGTAATCCATCGCTGCTTCAATCCGTTTCTCCATTATATCTCCCATAATGCATTTCTCCTTATCCTTTGCTTTTTTCTGACGTTCTATTCCGGAATCATTCCAGAATTTTACATTCTCTGATCGCCTCTACAACCTTGCGGATCGTCGGAACATCCAGCACCAGTGCCATACGCACATAGCCCTCACCGAGATCTCCGAATGCACTTCCCGGTGTCACAATCACACCGGAGCGCTCCATAAGATCCATGGTGAACTTTTCAGAGCTGTCATAGGAACCGGGAATCGGCGCCCAGACAAACATGGTTCCCTGGCTGTCCGGAACCTCCCATCCGATATCTCGTAACCCCTGGCAGAGCGCATGATTTCTGGCCGCATACTCCTCCTGCTGGCGCTTTACTCCGTCCTGCGGCCCGGTCAGTGCCGCGATGGCTGCATCCTGCACGGGATAAAACACTCCGTAATCGATCTGAGACCGAAGCGTACGGAAGCATTTGATGATGTCCCGGTTTCCAAGGACGAAGGATATCCTTGCTCCCGTCAGGTCGAAGGTCTTGGAAAGGGAATAGAACTCCACGCCAACATCCTTCGCACCCTCAAATTTCAGGAAGGACGTACCCTCCCGGTCATAAATGATATCTGCATACGCATTGTCGTGTATGATCACAATATTGTACTTCTTTGCGAAAGCGATCAGCTCCTCATAAAAGGAATCCGGAGCGGTGGCACAGACAGGGTTCGCCGGATAGGAAACAATCATTACCCTGGCAGCCTTCGCAGTCTCCTCCGGAATGTCTGCAAAATCCGGGAGGAAATTATTTTTCGCGTACAGCGGATATTTCACGACCTTTGCCCCGCACAGATAGGGGCCGACCTCAAAAATCGGATATCCGGGATTCGGGGCCAGAACCACATCCCCCGGATTGCACAGCGTCCAGCAGATATGCGTCATTGCCTCCTGAGATCCGTTGACCGCCATCATCTCCTTCGTATCCATATCGACGCCGAATCTGCTCTTATAGTAATCCTTCATGGCTCCTAAAAGCTCCGGGCGCTCTGTCAGAGAATATTTATAATTCTCCGGCTTTTTCGCCGATTCCAGCAATGCCTCCATCACATGGGCATCCGGTTTGAAATCAGGGGTTCCCACCGAAAGATTATAGATGGTCCGGCCCTGGGCCAGAAGTTCATTCTTCTTATTGTTCAGGACAGTGAAAATACCTTCCTGAAAGCTGTTCATTCGATCTGCAAATTCAATATTCATCTGTAACTCTCTCCTTTTTCGTCTGCGACTACCTTTTATTTTATTTGTTTTTCATTTAAAGTCAATATGCTTTGTTTTGTATTGCAAAACCAGCCCGGTTCTGGTATTGTTTAGGTGTAATAAATCTTTATTTTCTGCAAAGTGAGGACAAACCTATGAGTGAAAATCCATTCAAGAATTTAGACGAAGAAAGCATCGACATGACGGTCACCCTGAGCCTGGATGACGGTACAGAGATGGACTGTGACGTTCTTGCCATTTTCCCGGCAGGCAAAAGCATGTATGTTGCACTGCTTCCGGTGGAGCAGGAGAACGAAGAGGAGGACGATATCTACTTATACCGTTATTCCGAGGATGCCGACGGCAATCCGATTCTGGACAATATTGAGGATGACGAGGAATATGATATTGTGGCAGACGCTTTCGACGAGCTTCTGGACAGTGAAGAGTATGATGAACTGTTCGGAGATGAAGACTGACCGGACTGCCGCGGGACCAAAGGGGACTGACTCTCACTGGAAGGGGCAGTCCTTTTTTTATAAAAACAATGCCCCCTCTGCCGTCCGAAGAAGCCCGTTTTGCAGACAGTAGGAAAGGTTCATCACCCGCCTTTTCCCGGATGCTTCAAAGAAGATTTCCACCCGGTCCTTCTGTACCAGAAGCACGGTTCCGGCTCCATACGTCCTGTGAATGACCCTGGTTCCTTCCTTCAGGCAATTGCGGTCAAAGGACAGCTCCGCAAGGAACCGGGAGGGCATGAGCTTTCGCCCGAACCGCTCTTCCACCGAGCAGATCATGAGTCTGTCCTTCGCCCTGGTCATTGCCACATAAAACATTCTCCGTTCTTCTTCCAATGCTTCCTCCGTCACTGCTTTCTTGTGCGGGGTAATTCCCTCATTCGCCTCCAGAATATAAACCGTCTGAAATTCCAGTCCCTTGGATCCATGCATGGTCAGAAAGGAAACCGCCTCCTGCTGCTCCTTTTTCTTAAGCATCTGTTCCTTCCATTCCTCCTGATATTCCCTGATATGTTCAAACCATGCCTCATAATCCCGGGATTCCTTTGCGGACTCGGAAATACATTCCAGTACTTCCATCAGCTCCTCTTCCGAAATCCCCCGTTCTTTCGCATACGCCCTTACATACGCTTCGTAGCCGATCCCATGCCGGATATACTGAATTCCCGCATAGGGATCCAGCTTCGAAAGCAGCCTGATATCTTTTTGAAAAGCATCGAGCCGCCCGCACATCCAGTCCATTTCCCGGTAATATTCCTTCAGATCCGAAAAAGTGATCTGTGAAGAATTCACGGCATCCCGGCTGATATACCGGTTCGGCCGGTTCATGACCGCCAGAAAGTCCTCTCTTCTTCGGCTTCCCATGGCAAGATGAATATACGAAATCAGATCCCGGGCGATCCAGTGGCGGTAAATATCCGGCATTCCTTCCTTCAGGCAGAACGGAAGGTTGTATTCCATCATTTTCTCCAGCAGGGTTCTCGGCAAGGAAGCGGTTCGGTATAAAACAGCAATTTCTCCCGGGGGAGTCCCCTGCTCCAGCTCCCTGCGAATATCCGAAAGAAGATACATGGCTTCCTCCCTCACGTTCCGAAAGTGTTTTACGCACACCGGTTCCCCCGCTGTTCTGGCAGACCGGATCTCCTTCGGAAAGCGTCGGGTGTTCGCATGTACAAGGCACAGCGCCCGCTCTGTAATATTCGCCTGAGACCGGTAATTGATATCCAGCTGTACCACAGCCGCATCCGGATAATCCTTTCGGAAATTCAGCATAATCTCGGGTTTCGCTCCCCGAAACTGATAGATCGACTGATCATCGTCCCCTACCGCGAACAGATTTCTGCTCTTTTCACAGAGCATCCGGGTGACCTCATACTGAAGCCGGTTCACATCCTGAAATTCATCCACGAGCACATATCGGAAGCGGTTCTGCCAGGCTGCCAGGATATCCGGTCTTTTTGAAAAAAGCTCATGGCAGTACACGAGCAGATCATCAAAATCCATCAGCCCCATCTGATGCATACGCTTCTCATAATGACAGAAAAGCTCAAGAAACAATTCTCTCCTGCAGACAGACGGTTCATAATCCTTCAGCGATTTCTGATCATTTTTAACCACACTGATCTCAGAGAGGACCTCCCGGATCAAATCGGCCTCATCTGCGATCTCCGTCTCTTTCCGGCGGATGATCTCCCTCAGAATCTGAACCCTCTGTTCCTCCCGGGCAATATTTTCCGCCGTAAATCCGTAGGCACTTCGAAGAATGCCAAAAAACACCGAGTGGAAGGTTCCGAAGGTCACACCGTTCTCTCCGTTCCCCTTAAGGGCTGTATATCGGTTTCTCATCTCCCTGGCTGCTGCGCGTGTAAACGTAATGACAAGAAGCTCCTCCGGACGCACGCCGCAGGCCTCTGTCAGATGCCGGATCCGTTCTGTAATCACAAAGGTCTTCCCGGAACCCGGACCCGCCACCACGAGCATCGGCCCTTCCCGATGATAAATCGCCTCTGCCTGCGCTTCATTATATTCCATTGGGCTCCCCCTTTCCTTCCGGTCATCCTTCCCGAAACAAAGAGGGCATTCCCGGATAACCCGCCTCTCATCTGCAGATTTCTCCCGAAATACCCTCTTCAAATCTTCCGTCCCTGCTTCCGCCGGTCTATACTATACCCGGGCGCTCAGAAGCTCGATTCCCCTGCGGATTCTTGCAAGAGATTCCTCTTTCCCGAGGATCTCCATAATCTCCGTTGCCCCGGCAGGGGTCATCTGTCTTCCGGATACTGCCGTACGGATCGGCCACATCACATATCCGTTCTTATAGCCCTTCTCCTTCACAAAAGCAAGAAGTGCCTCATAAAGTGCATCATTGCTGTAGTCCTCCTGTGCCTCAAGAAGCGGAAGCACTTCTTTTAACACCTCAAGGGAGGATTCCTCCGTGGTCTTCATCTTCTTATGACGGTACATGGACACATCATATTCCGGAAGCTCCTCAAAAAAATCCACCAGACCGGCGATATCCGGGAAATATTCGATCCTGGTCTTCACCATAGCCGCGATCTTTTTAAGATCAAAATCCTTTGTGAGCGTCTTCTTCAGGTAAGGCTCTGCCATCTCATAGAATTTATCCGGATCCATTGCCTTAATATATTCCCCGTTCATCCATTTCAGCTTTACAATATCAAATACTGCCGGGGACTTGTTGATTCTTCTGTAATCAAATGCCTGCACGAGCTCCTCAAGAGAATAAATCTCCCGGTCCTCTGCCGGACTCCAGCCAAGCAAAGCCACATAATTTACCACTGCCTCGGACAGGAAGCCCTGTTCGATCAGATCCTCATAGGAGGAATGACCGCTTCTCTTGCTCAGCTTCTTATGCTCCTCGTTGGTAATCAGCGGACAGTGAATGTATTCCGGCACCTGCCAGCCGAACGCCTCATACAGACGGTTATACTTGGGTGCAGAGGACAGATACTCATTGCCGCGGACCACATGCGTGATCCCCATCAGATGGTCATCCACCACATTGGCAAAATTATAGGTAGGATATCCGTCCGATTTGATCAGGATCATGTCATCCAGTTCCTCGTTATTCACTGTAATATCCCCGTAAATCACATCGTGGAAGGTGGTCGTTCCCTCCGTGGGCATATTCACGCGGATCACGTAGGGCTCTCCCGCATCCAGCTTCGCCTGAACCTCTTCTTTGGAAAGAGAAAGACAGTGCTTGTCATATACAACGATCTCTTTTCCGGCCACTTCCTGCTTCAGGCTCTCCAGCCGCTCCTTATCACAGAAACAGTAATAAGCATCTCCCTGCTCGATCAGCTGCTTCGCGTATTTCATATAAATCCCCTGCCGGCACCGCTCACTCTGAACATAGGGGCCTACACCGCCGTCCTTATCCGGCCCTTCATCATGAATGAGCCCTGTCTTGTCCAGTGTCCGGTAAATAATGTCGATCGCGCCCTCCTGAAAACGCTCCTGGTCTGTATCCTCAATTCTGAGAATAAAGTCTCCGCCCTCATGCTTCGCAATCAGATACGTGTAAAGTGCGGTTCTTAAATTACCCACATGCATCCGGCCGGTCGGGCTCGGTGCAAATCTGGTTCTTACTCTTGCCATATCATTTATCTCCGTTTCCGTATATAGTTCCTATCAGTTCCCCTATTATATAACACAAGCCGTAGATTTGACAAGAAGTTCCTTTCCTCTTTTTGTCCGGAAAATCTTTTTATCTTTGTCAGGAAATCTTAAGAAAAAGATCGCTTTTCCTTCACATATTTTCCTGCAGTTTCTGATACACTATTCTCATAACAGAGATGTAAACCAACCTCTTATTCATTACCGGAGGGATTTTTATGAGCAGCAAAGTGCATTTTACCAGAAAAGATACCTATATTGTTTATGATAACCGCCGCAGCATTGTCAATTACATTATCATCGGAATCAGCGTACTCGCCATCACCCTGACCGGCATCGCCTATTCGGTCTCCCTGAAATCCGTGTCGTCTCAGGAGATGAATTCCGCCATCGAGTCCGAACTTACCGGGCTTCAGGAATCCGTGGGAGAGATTCTATGACCGTTTTTTAATCCTTATGGTCATCATACACCGTTTTGCATTTCCCGGAATATAATGAAATAACCGATTGCAAACCTGAGGTATGTATGGCATTTCAAAATCTGAAAATTCTGCAGGAGGAGGCCGTAGATACCGGTCTTCTCAAAATTGATGCCGTAGCGGAGGACACGAATGTGCCCATTCCGGAGGCTACGGTTTCCATCTCCTATTCGGGAGATCCCACCTCCACCATTGAACAGCTGACCACAGATAACAATGGGCAGACCGAAGCGCTGACCCTTCCCGCCCCTCCCCTGGAATACAGTATGGAGGCAGAACGTCCCCAGCCCTATTCCGAATATACCATCACCATTTCCGCACCCGGCTATGATGATCTGCAGGCCTCCGGTGTGGAGGTGCTTCCTCTGGTCACCGCCCTTTACCATGCAAGACTGAAGCCCCGAACCGCACCTGCCACAGAGTCCTTCTTCGTGATTGGCCCTCATACCCTGTACGGAGACTATCCGCCCAAGATCGCCGAAAGCGAGATCAAGCCTCTGGCAGAGACCGGTGAGATCGTCCTGAGCCGCGTGGTTGTCCCGGAAACGGTGATCGTTCACGACGGCCCTCCCACCGACCGTTCCGCACGGAACTATTACGTCCCCTACAAAGACTATATTAAAAACGTGGCCTCCAGCGAGATCTATGCCACCTGGCCGGATGCCTCCATCCGCGCCAATGTTCTGGCCATCATGTCCTTTACGCTGAACCGGGTATTCACGGAATGGTACCGCAACAAGGGGTACGATTTCACCATCACCTCCTCCACTGCGTTTGACCATAAATGGATCCCCGGCAGAAATTATTTTGACACGATCTCTCTCATCGTGGATGAGCTGTTTGCCAATTATCTTTCCCGTCCCAACGTGCGGCAGCCGATCCTGACCCAGTACTGCGACGGCCAGAGGGTCGTCTGTCCGGACTGGATGTCGCAGTGGGGATCCAGGAGTCTTGGGGACCAGGGCTTTTCCGCTATTGATATTCTCCGCTACTATTACGGCGACAACATGTACATCAATACAGCGGAGCAGATTTCCGGCATTCCCTCCTCCTGGCCCGGCTACGATCTTACCGTCGGCGCCAGCGGCCAGAAGGTGCTCCAGATGCAGGAGGAGCTGAACACCATCTCCGATGCCTATTCCAGTATCCCGAAGCTGTCCGAGGACGGGATTTTCGGTCCGGCCACTGCAGCTGCCGTCCGCCAGTTCCAGTCTGTTTTCGGTCTTCCTGCCACTGGAATCGTGGACTATCCCACATGGTATAAGATCTCCGAGATCTATGTGGGCGTTTCCCGGATCGCAGAGCTGGTGTAGGAACCTTGTTTGGAAATTATTTCCGGAAAATCGTCAAAAAAAACAGGGCTGCCAAAAGACAGCCCTGATGCCTCATACGGTTCTTCTTACCCAGTATTCCGCCCGTTCCTGATCCTTTTTGTGTACACTGATCGTAAACCAGTATTTGTAGTCCGGCTCCTCTCTTCCGAAATTTCCCACCAGAACACGAAGCGTAATCAGCTTCGTATATTCCAGATTCTGAATGGTTTTTTCGTATCTGATATGATCCTTGTCCAGAGCCTGGCAGATCCGCAGGAAGCGCCCCTGATCCGGCCCGCTGTAAACCTCTCTCTTATTCCATACAAACATATATGCCACCCGCCGCTTTCTTATTTTCAGTATAACACAAATCGGACGGGAGGGATACGTTCGCATGACTCTTTTTTCGATTATTGTGCAAATTCGGCCATAATATCTGACACATGCTCCAGCTTTTCTGCCCGAAAGGCATTGGAACCGCAGAACAATAGTGCATCCGCAAGCTCTCCCTTTGCCGCATGAACCAGCGCCTCGGAAATACAGTAGGGAATATTCTTCCGGTCACACCTGGCGAGACACTGATGGCATGGTCCGGGTGTGATCCTTCCCTGCTCGCTTCTGCGGATAAAATCATTTTCAATTGCCCGGCCCGGAAGCCCCACCGGGCTCTTCACAATGCGAATATCCTCTTTTTTTGCCTGAATATAGGCATTTTTATACCGTTCATCCGCATCGCACTCATAGGTGGTAACAAAACGCGTAGACATCTGTACCGCATCTGCCCCGAGGGACAGATAATGATCCCTATCCTCAGGCGTATAAACGCCGCCTGCCACCGCCGTCGGAATCCGGGTTCCGTAGGCATCCTCAAACTTCTGTTTCACCTTCAGAATGCTTCTGATTTCAGCATCATAGGCCTCGTGGTCCGCAGCTGCCAGTTCCTCCTCCGTAAAGCCCAGATGCCCTCCGGCCCACGGCCCTTCAATGACAAGAAGATCCGGTATTCTGTGATATTTCCGATCCCACAGCTTCAGAATCACCTGGGCAGACCTGGCGGAGGACACAATCGGCGCAATTTTCGTATCCGAACCATGGACGTATCCCGGAAGATCTGCCGGGACTCCGGCTCCGGAAATAATAAGATCAATTCCCGCCCGGACAGCTGCCTTTACATACTGCGCATATTCCCTGGTTGCCGTCATAATATTCACCCCGAGTATCCCGGACGGGGAGAGCGTTCGTGCGCGCAGAATCTCCTTTTTTACTGCCCGGAGATTGGCTTCCAGCGGATGCTCATCGTAATCCGCTTCCCGAAAACCGATTTGCGCCGTGGATATCACCCCGATGCCCCCGCAGGACGCCACTGCGGAGGCAAGACCGGAAAGGCTGATCCCGACTCCCATGCCTCCCTGTATCACCGGGATTCTGGCTTTCAGGTTCCCTATCATCAATGGATTTCGTTTCATTTTCTCTGCCCTCCCTTACATCCTGCGGAATCGGTTGTACTTATGCTCTGCGAGCTCCCTCGGCGACATGCTCCCGTACCGTTTCAGGAACCTTTCGATCTCCGGTTTCAGGACACTTAAGATATCCGGAAGATGTTCCCGGTTTGCCATTTCAAACTCCGGAATAATCCGTTCGATAAATCCCAGTTCCTTCAGATCCAGAGCCGTCATTCGCATCATTTCTGCCGCTTCCTTTGCCCGGCCGCTGTCCTTCCATAAAATGGAGGCAAAGCCCTCCGGCGAAAGGATGGAATACGTGGCATGCTCCATCATCCAGACCTCATCACCCACAGCAAGCGCCAGAGCCCCCCCGCTTCCGCCTTCTCCGATCATTATGGCAAGCACCGGCACAGTGAGCGCGGACATCTCCATGATATTTTCGGCTATTGCCTCCCCCTGGCCCCGTTCCTCTGCTTCCAGTCCGCAGAAGGCTCCCGGAGTATCCACAAACGTAATGACCGGGCGGTGGAATTTCTCAGCCTGCTTCATCAGACGCAGCGCCTTGCGGTAGCCTTCCGGAGACGGCATTCCGAAATTTCTGCTGATATTCTCCTTCGTATCCCGCCCTTTTTGAATTCCGATCACCGTCACCGCAGTTTTTCCGATGGAAGCAAGCCCTCCGGTAACCGCCCTGTCGTCTTTGAATCTGCGGTCTCCGTGAAGCTCCGTATAATCCGGAAAAAGTGCTTCGATATAATCCAGACTGGTCAGCCGTTCCTTTTTTCTGGACCTGGTTACCTGCTCCCAGGCATCGGTTTTTTCCGGGCAATAGCTATTGTGCCCGCATGTTTCTTCTTTGACGGCGTCCGGCATCTTGGGGCTGCAATCCTGTTCATCCGTTTCCTGCTTTGGGACATACCCATGCAGCCAGAGGAGCTGCTTCAGCGTTTCCTTCAGCTTCGGCCGTTCCACAATCCTGTCCACAAACCCATGCTCCAGAAGAAATTCCGACCGCTGAAAGCCCTCCGGCAGCTTCTGCCCTATGGTCTGCTCGATTACGCGGGGACCCGCAAAGCCGATCAGGGCTCCCGGCTCTGCCAGTATCACATCGCCCAGCATGGCAAAGCTCGCAGTCACACCCCCTGTGGTGGGGTCGGTCAGAACCGGAATGTACAGAAGCCCCGCATCGCTGTGTCTCTTAACCGCTGCCGCTGTTTTTGCCATCTGCATCAGGGATGCCAGGCCCTCCTGCATTCTGGCGCCTCCGGAACAGCAGAACAGAATCACCGGAAGCTGCTCTTTTGTAGCCCGCTCAAACAGCCTGGTGATTTTCTCTCCGGTCACCTGTCCCATACTTCCCATAAGGAAACGGGCGTCACAGACGCCGACTGCCGTTCGGATTCCTCCGATGGATCCCGTTCCGGTCACAACAGCCTCATCCAGCCTTGTCCAGCTGCGAAGCTCCCCGATTTTTTCCTTATATTCCGGAAACTGTAACGGATCTTTTGTTTCAAGCCCTTCATCCAGAGGAGAAAAGGTTTTCCGGTCCAATACCATCCGCAGACGATTCTGCGCCTTGATCCGGAAATACCCTCCGCAGGACGTACAGCGGTAATAATTCTCCACCACATCCTCCCGGTACAGCGTCATTTTACATTTCGGGCATTTTACAAACATGCCGTCCGGTACTGAGGGCTGCTGCGTGTATTCCTGATTCTGTTCCCTCTTCAGAGGAATATAATTGCCTCTGCGAAATTTTAATACTGACATAATTCCATATGCTCCTCAAGAAAATCCGTATCCACCGTTCCGTTTTCAAACGCTTCCTGCTCCAGAATTCCATACAGGAAATTCAGGTTGGTGTCCACACCTTCCAGCACTACCTCATCCAGGGCGCGTTTCATCCTGGCAATGGCTTCGCTGCGCGTTCTTCCGTGCACGATCACCTTCGCCACCATGGAATCGTAATACGGGGGCACCACACAGCCCGGATACACGGCAGAATCGATTCGGACACCGTTTCCTCCCGGAAAATAGGCATAGGAAATGGTTCCGGGACTGGGCCGGAAATTCTCCTTTGGATTCTCCGCATTGATCCTGCATTCCAGCGCATGTCCCTCTACCCGGATATCCTCCTGGGAAAAGGACAGCTTTTCCCCTGCCGCAATCCGGATCTGTTCCTGTATCAGATCGATACCGGTCACCATCTCCGTCACCGGGTGCTCTACCTGAATACGCGTATTCATTTCCATAAAATAAAATTCTCCTGAAGGATCCAGAAGAAATTCAATGGTTCCCGCATTCACATAATGAACCACTTTAGCTGCACGGACAGCCATTTCTCCCATCTTTTCTGCCTGCTCCTTCTGAAGCACACAGCAGGGTGCTTCCTCCAGCACCTTCTGATGCCGGCGCTGCACCGAGCAGTCCCGGTTGCCCAGATAGACCGTGTTTCCCCATGCATCAGCCAGAATCTGAACCTCCACGTGGCGTGGATGACGCACACAGCGTTCCAGATACATGGAAGTATCCCCGAATGCCGCCTCCGATTCTCTCTGAGCTGTCAGAAAGCATTCATCAAAGGCTTCCGGTGTCTCAGCCACGCGCATCCCCTTTCCGCCTCCGCCCGAGGATGCCTTGATCATCACCGGATACCCGATGCGTTCTGCTTCTTCTCTGCCCTGTTTCACATCATATACCGGCTCCTTCGTACCGGGCACAACAGAAATCCCGCTCTCCATCATGGTCTTTCTCGCCTGGGACTTGTTTCCCATGGCACGGATCATTTCCGGTGACGGGCCGATAAATGCAATATTGCATCTTCTGCACATTTCGGCAAATTTGCTGTTCTCCGACAGAAACCCGAAGCCCGGATGGATCGCCTGAGCCTTCGTGGCAATGGTAGCACTTAAAATCCGCTCCATATTCAGATAGCTGTCCTTCGCCGGTGCTGGCCCGATACATACTGCCTCATCTGCCAGCTGAACATGCAGGGCTTCCCGGTCTGCCTGAGAATACACCGCTACCGTGGCAATTCCCATTTCTCTGCACGCACGTATAATGCGCACCGCAATTTCTCCCCGGTTGGCAATC
>JALERW010000184.1 GCA_022763925.1 Lachnospiraceae bacterium | reverse complement strand
AGCTGCCACATGGGTAAGCGGATGCAGATTCGCCATTCCCAGCTTCTGAAGATTCGGTATCACAAAGGATTCTCTGGAAGCGTCGATATGTCCCAGGGTGTCCGCTCCTTCATCCCCGTATTTCTTCGCATCCGGCTGCGGACCCACACCCAGAGAATCAATGACTATCGTAAAAATCCTTTTATATCGTCTCATGTTAACCCACCCTTTCCTTTCATTCGGCTCCTTCTCTCTCATCTGTATTTTACCATTTTTCTTCTATGCTTTCAACCGTTCCAGAATCACCTGACATCATCCAGCGTTTGCCGAAGCTCCTCCATGATTCCCGGAGTCCCGGCCAGAAAGCCTTCTCCCATGACCTCAGCAATTCCTCCGGCCTCCCGGATCATCAGCTGGCCCGCGGCATAATCCCAGGGCTTCAGCACCTCCTCGTAAAACCCGTCCAGACGGCCGCAGGCAACATAGCACAGCTCCAGCGCTCCCGAACCGATACGGCGGATATCCTGACACCGGTCAAAAATCCTTTTCATCCGCAAAAAGGTAGCCTCTGAACGATCCCTGCGCGCCGGTGCTGTTCCCGTGGAAATCAGGCACTGGGCAAGTGCGCTCTTTTTGCTGACGTTCATCCTTTTCCCGCTGCACCAGGCGCCTTTTCCCTTCCAGGCTTCAAAAACCTCCCCGGAATACGGACTGTAAACAATCCCATACATGGTCTCCCGACGCTCCACATACGCCAGGGAAATTACACTGTGATGAAAATCATGAATAAAGTTCGTCGTGCCGTCCACCGGATCCAGAATCCAAATCCGCCCATCCGGATCCACGTTCCGATTATCCTTTTCCTCCCCCATCAGCTGCACGGAAGGATCCAGCTTTAAAAGCCGCTCAAATATCATACTCTGCACCCGCAGATCCACCGCTGTTACAAAATCCGTCTCCGATTTCTCCTGAATATCCATGGCACCCTTTCGATCCAGAAGCTCCCGTCCGGCTTCCAGAACGATTTCTTTTGCCTGCTCAAATAATTCCATACCCGTCTTCCCTGCCGTTTTGTCTGCGCAAACGTTCCTTCCTTTCGTCATTTCTTCGGATCTGCTTTCACGATCACCCGCAGGATCCCATAAACAGCTGCATACAGTACACCTGCCACCGGCCAGATGATCCAGGAGGTATCCCAGCTCATACTCCGGAAGCTTACCGCCAGATACAGAGCCGTTGCCAGGCACCAGTAAATACCGGGGAAAAACGCTGTCCGTCTGCGTACCGATTTCTCTTCACAGGTATAATCGCCCTCCTGCAGCAGTTTTGTATAGCTTCCGTGAATATATCCGGCCCAGACCATCAGGTAAACTCCACAGGCAACCATGATCAGAAGCACATCCACACACGCTATGCAGGCCATATCTCCCGCCCCGATTCCTGCCGCCAGCATAAGCGGTACCACTCCCAGAATGCAGAGGGATACGCCTGCTGCAATGCACCTGCGGTAAGCGGGCTCAAATGCCTCCTTTTTCTTTTCCACAATGCCTTTCACGCCATATTCCAGCGACAATGCGTCTTTTTCCATATATTCATATTTTTCCAGCTGCGCCCCGAACAGAATAAAAAGAATCACTGCCGCAGCTACCATAATCAGAAGAATTGCCACGCCCAATCCGGCACTAAGACCTTCTGTCACGAAGCCCTTTCCCGTATCCGCAAGTCCGGCAAGGAAAATCAGACAGACCGGTGATAGAATACAAAGGGCAACTGCCAGGGCAATCTTTCCGGAAAGACTTCTGGTCAGTTCCATAAACCGGTTTGCTTCCTCCAGTGTTATCGTTCTCTTTTTGCTTCCCTCGTCTGCCACCCGCGCATCTTCCTCAGGGGTCAGCTCCTCAATCTCATCCTTCAGCAGGTAATCCGTACTTACTCCGAAAATCCCGCTCAGCCGGATCACTTTATCCAGATCCGGTATCGAGGTTCCGCTCTCCCACTTGGACACCGACTGCCTCGATATGTCCATCTTCTCTGCCAGTTCCTCCTGGGACCAGCCATTCTGCTTTCTCAATGCTGTAATTTTATCCGCCAATATCATTTTTCTTCCAGCCTTTCCTTTCTTCTTCCGCACGGCTTATGCCTGCGGTATTTGTTTCACCGGTGTTGGAAAAATCATAACACATCCTGCGGTTGACAACCAGCAAGTGCGGTGTAAAATTTGTTAACTGACAGTTGCATTCCCTGCATTTTTCATTTTCTTC
>JALERW010000183.1 GCA_022763925.1 Lachnospiraceae bacterium | reverse complement strand
AGCTGCCACATGGGTAAGCGGATGCAGATTCGCCATTCCCAGCTTCTGAAGATTCGGTATCACAAAGGATTCTCTGGAAGCGTCGATATGTCCCAGGGTGTCCGCTCCTTCATCCCCGTATTTCTTCGCATCCGGCTGCGGCCCCACCCCCAGGGAATCAATTACGATTGTAAAAATTCTTTTATATTTTTTCATGCTACCCCGCCTTTCTTTCCTGTTTTCATTTTACCATTCTTTTTCCCCTCTTTCAACCGACAGGAAAGAAGGTTCCATCCGAAAAAAGGAAAAGAACTCTTATACTACTTATCCCCTTCGATCACCGTCCGAAGCTCTTCCATGATCTTTGGTGTCCCGGCAAGAAAGCCTTCCCCATATTCCACGGCAATTCCTCCGGCTTCCCGGATCATCAGCTGTGCAGCAGCATAATCCCACAGCTTCAGGATCTCCTCATAAAAGCCATCCAGCCGTCCGCAGGCCAGATAACTCAGCTCCAGAGCTGCAGAGCCGATACGCCGGATGTCCTGACACCGTTCAAAGATCCGGCGCATCCGCGCAAAAGTCACATCCGTACAATCCCGGTAAGCCGGCGAGGTTCCTGTAGAGATCAGACACTGCGAAAGAGATGTCTTCTGACTGACCTTCATAGGCACTCCGTTGCACCAGGCCCCCTCACCCAGCCTGGCCTCAAACACTTCTCCGGTATAAGGACAATACACAATACCGTATTTTGTTACCCGCTGTTCTGCATACGCAAGCGAAATCACACTGTGGTGAAAATCATGGATAAAATTTGTCGTGCCGTCCACCGGGTCCAGAATCCATACTTTTCCATTCCGGTCCACTTCACAGTTATCCTTCTCTTCCCCAATAAACTGTACCGATGGATCCAGCGCGGAAAGCTCTTCAAAAATCATCCTCTGTACCCGCAGATCCACTGCCGTCACAAAATCCGTCTCTGTTTTCTCCGATATCTCCTGTGCCCCATCCCTGTCCATCAGCTGCTGCCCGGCTCTGAGAACAATTATTTTTGCTGTTTCAAACAAATCCACGTCGAAGCCCCCTTATTTCTCTCTTATAATCAATCCCTGCGTCCCGTTTTCATTACCATCCGCAGGATGCCGGCAAGTGCAGCATACAGCACACCGGCTACCGGCCAGATAATCCAGGAGGTACTCCAGCTCATGCTTCGGAAGCTGACTGCCAGATATATGGCAACAACCACACACCAATAAACACCCGGGAAAAAGTCCGTACGTTTCCTTATCGCTTTCTCCTCACGGGTAAAGTCTCCCTCCTGCAGCAGCTTGGTATAGCTTCCATAAATATAACCTGACCAGACGAACAGGTACACCCCGAAAGCAATCATAAGCAGAAGAACATCCACACACACAATAATCACCATGTCTCCCGCCTCGATTCCTGCCGCCAGCATAAGGGGAACCACTCCCAAAATGCACAGAGATACTCCCAAAGCAATGCATTTCCGGTAAGTAATTTCAAATTCTTCCTTCTTCTTCTCCACAATCCCCTGCACGCCGTACTCCAGCGTCAGCGGCTCTTTTTCCAGATAATTATATTTTTCAAGCTGCATCCCGTACATAATAAAAATGGTAACCGCTGCAGCTACCAGGATCAGAAGCACCGCCACTCCGATCCCTGCAAACATGCCTTCCGAAACACCGGCCTTTCCGCTGTCTGCCAGACCGCCCAGGAAAATCAGACAGGCAGGAGACAGAATACATAGGGACACTGCCAGGGCAATCTTTCCGGACAGCTTCCCGGTCAGATCCATAAACCGGTTAGCCTCCTCCAGGGATATACTCCTTACTTTCTTTTCCTCCACAACTTCCGCTGCGTCCTCCGGAGTCAGTTCCTCTATCTCATCCTTTAAAAGGTAATCCGTACTTACTCCGAAAATTCCGCTCAGCCGGATCACTTTATCCAGATCCGGTATCGAGGTTCCGCTCTCCCACTTGGACACCGACTGCCTCGATATGTCCATCTTCTCTGCCAGTTCCTCCTGGGACCAACCATTCTGCTTTCTCAATGCTGTAATTTTATCCGCCAATATCATTTTTCTTCCAGCCTTTCCTTTATTCTTCCGCACGGCTTATGCCTGCGGTATTTGTTTCACCGGTGTTGGAAAAATCATAACACATCCTGCGGTTGACAACCAGCAAGTGCGGTGTAAAATTTGTTAACTGACAGTTGCATTCCCTGCATTTTTCATTTTCTTC
>JALERW010000163.1 GCA_022763925.1 Lachnospiraceae bacterium | reverse complement strand
AGCCTCCTGCAGAATATAATCTATGTCGTGGTCACGCAGCGCCTGCTTAAACCTGGATTTTCCCGTGGGATTGATCCGCTCTCCGATAATCACCGGCTTCGGACCGATCTCCACCGCATTGGCATAGGAAGATACAAAGGTTCTGTTTTTTCTGACCACGGGGAGTGGAGACAGGCCGGCACAGCGTTTGACCAGAAGCCGGATGTGCTCCGGCGTCGTTCCGCAGCAGCCGCCTGCCACACGTACACCCTTTTTCACCATCCGCTCCATTGCATCGGCAAAGGTATCCGCATCAATATCATAAACCGTTGCTCCGTTCTCGCTTCTGGGAAGCCCTGCATTGGGATTCATGATGACAGGAACAGATGCGTAGGTCAGCAGCTCCTCCAGAATACCCTCCATCTGGAACGGTCCGAGGCCGCAGTTGATGCCCAGGGCATCCACTCCCAGCCCTTCCAGCATCGATACCACAGAGGCCACATTTCCTCCGGTCAGGAGCTTTCCCTTCTCATCAAAGATCATCGTTGCAAACACCGGGAGACTGCAGTTCTCCTTGGCCGCCAGTACCGCAGCTTTTACCTCATAGCTGTCACTCATCGTCTCAATCAGCACCAGATCTGCTCCGGCAGCAGCACCCGCACGAACGATTCCGGAAAACACCTCGTATGCCCGGTCAAAGCTCAAATCTCCCAGAGGCTGAAGCAGCTTTCCGGTAGGGCCGATATCCAGCGCCACATAGGTTTTTCGTCCAACCGCAGCCAGCCTGGCAGCCTTTTGTACATTTTCCACTGCTGCCCGGATGAGAGCCGAAGCCGGAAACGCTCCGTCCTCCGGAAATTTCAGGCAGTTTGCTCCAAAGGTATTGGTGGCAATAATATCTGCGCCGGCCTCAATATACTCCTTATGAATCATTGTAACATCTTCCGGATGAAGCACATTCCACGTCTCCGGCAGTTCTCCCGGAAGCAGCCCGCGGGCCTGCAGAAGGCTGCCCATACCTCCGTCACAAAATACGATCCTTTTTTCTATTTCCTGCATAAGCTGGTTCATGGTTCTCATCCTTTCCTGTTGCTTCTCATCCTCTTCTGTACGGACAGTTCTGCCTGTCACAAGCCTCACAGCCTCTTCTGCTGCAGGAAATGACTTCCCGGCTGATCCCGATCACAGCGGTCACCGATTTGGACGGCATCATCAGCAGACTGTCGGTCAGCGTCAGTCCTATTTTTTTCGGTGTCTCGAGAATCTGAAGCATTTCCCTCTGAAATTCCAGAGAAAAATCTCCATATCCCGGGCTGAATCTCGGGCGCATATAACAGCCCGCTCCCAGCTGCCCCCGAATTTCTTCCTCACAGGCATCACAATATTCTTCAATAGCCTGAGTTGCTGCCGCCTGAAGTACGACCGCCCTGCTCACCTGCAGACGGTTATATTTTGCAAGAAGCTGTTCTGTCTTGCTTCCAAGAGTGGCCGCAAGGAAAACCGCTTCAAAGCATCCGGAAAGATTTCGGGCAAGATTACGGCTCCTGATACTGGTAAAGCCAAAGTCCACCAGCTCTTCTGTCACTTCCCTTATGGGAAATATACGAAAGACCCGTGCCGGCGTACATACCCTCTTAAGCTCCTCCTCCGTCTCGCTGATCAGCACTCTTGTCCTCTCATCCGGAAGATCTTTCTGTTTATATCCAAGATAACGCAGGATCTCTCTCTCCCGCTGTTCCATGCAAATCCCTCTTTTCGGATGGTTTCTTCCCTGCTGTACGCCCCTGTCCGATTCTTTTACCTCAGGATATCAGACAGGTTATTCATAATTGCCGCGGCCACCTCAGGCTTGTTCATGGAATACACATGAATTCCCTTTACTCCGTTGGCAAGCAGGTCAATGATCTGCTCCGTCGCGTACGCAATACCTGCCTGTTTCATTGCTGCCGGGTTATTCCCAAACTTATCTGCGATTGATTTGAATCGCGTCGGGAGATAGGTTCCCGAAAGATCGCAGCTGCGTTTGATCTGCTTTACATTTGTCACCGGCATGATGCCTGCCAGCACCGGCACAGTGATACCGGCTTCTCTGATGCGGTACAGAAAGCTGTATAAGATACTGTTGTCAAAAAACATCTGTGTCGTCAGGAAATCTACTCCCGCATCCACCTTTGTCTTCAGATTTCGGATATCCTCCTTCTGATTTGCCGCCTCCACATGGCCTTCCGGATAACAGGCGGCTCCAATGCAGAAATCTCCCTGGCTCTTAATATCCTCAATCAGTTCGGAGGCATAATGATACTGCCCCGGAAGCGGAGTATCCGTATTGGCAGGGATATCTCCCCGAAGCGCCAGAATATTTTCAATCTTCTGCTCCTTCAGTTTGCCGAGTACATCCTTCACCTTTTCCCTGGTGGAGGAAACACAGGTCAGATGCGCCAGAACGTTTGTGTCATAGCGATGCATCAGATCTGAGGCAATATTAACCGTATAATCACTGGTTCCTCCGCCTGCCCCGTAGGTGATGCTCATAAAATCCGGATGCAGCTTTGCAATCTCCGTGGCCGCCCGCTCCACGGAAGCATAATTGTCCATGGTCTTTGGAGGGAACACCTCAAAGGATATGGTGGGACGCTCTTCTTTTAAAATGTCTCTGATTTTCATTTGTCTTCCCCTTTTCTGTAAATTCAGACGAATCGTATATAAATGTTATCCCCTCCGTATAAGACAGAGGGGATGCTGCTAATTCACGTATTTTAAAATTATATCCCAGACAGAGGATTTTTCAAGTCCCAGTTTCCATTCGGCAATGCCGGCCAGATTATATTCCTTCAGCAGCTTGGCCTTCTCCTCAATGGACTGTTCCTCTTCCATCCAGACCTTATAGGTCACACCGTCCTTCTCATATTCTGCATAATATTGTTTGCATTCATCATCCCATACAGGCTCCACGCCGTTGGCTGCCAGCAGATCCTCCACCGCCTGCATCCCCAGTGCCTCACTGCTCAGATTATATGGAATGAACTGATATCCTACCTCATTCTGATTCTCGGAAGCAATCTCCGCCTCTGTCTTCGGTGTCTCCTTCCACAGTCTTGTATAGAACGGAACCGCATTGATCACCTTCTCGGCCGGCACCTCCTTGAGTGTTTCCTCAATGCCTTCCCGGACAAAATTCATGGAGGCAACCGAACCGCTTTCTTCCGATCCCGCAAAGTGCTCATCATATCCCATGATGATCACATAGTCTGCCACAATGCCCTGTTCTCCCCGATAATAATGGGAGGAATACGCCTTGGGCACATAATTGTCCACAGACAGGATGATATGGTTGCTCCTGCATCGGATCGACAGCTCCCGGACAAACTGAATGAAATGCACACCGGTCTCGGAGCTGAGCCTTTCAAAGTCCACATTGATACCGTCTACCCCGTACTGAATCGCCTGGGCAATCAGCTGATTGATCAGATTTTCGCGCTTGGACGTATACGAGAGCACCTCATAGGTATCCACACCTTCCTTGAAATTGTCCACAACCGCCCATACCTCCAGGCCGCTCTGATGTGCGTAATTCACATATTCCGCGGATGCAATGGAATCCAGATTGCCCTCATTGTCTGCTATGGTAAACCAGGTCGGTGAAATCGTGGTCAGTCCCTTGGTGGAAGCGATCGTGGAAAGCACCGTATCATTGGCCGCGGACGTCGTCACATTATGCCAGGCCATATTGATGGTATAGTCCTTGGAGATATTTGTATAAACCGGTTCCGTAAAGTCTCTGGTGGATGCAAGCGTCTCTGTTGACACGGTTCCCAGCTTCTTATTGCGGACATATCCGATGCAGCCGTCATCGGTGCGAACCTTGGTCCAGTCCTCAATCTCTTCTTCCGTCGGGAGCACCGTCACTTTCTGCCCCTTAACGGCATCTGTCAGAATGGGGCTCTTGATTCCGGCTTTCTGACGCACCGCTTCATCGTCCTTCAGCGATGCCACGCTGGTATCTCCCCACTGATACAGGATTTCCACCCGGTACGGCTCCTCATAGAAGGTATATTCCATATCCGTGTATTCCTGAATAAAGTCCAGCGCCACATAAGTGGTATTCCCGTTGGTCTTCACAATATTGTATCCGGCATCCTTCTTTTCCTTGCCCACATAATATTCGGAAGATCCCACCGGAACCCGGACCAGGCTCTCGGGCAACGCATACAGAAGCACATTCTCATTGGCATCCCAGTAAAATCTGGAATTCAGATACTCCTGCACCGTGCTGAAATTCACATAGGCCACGCCGTCCATAAACTTGCCGTTCTCCTCTGCTTTCTCATTCTGAAGAATCACGGCCATATCATCATCTTCTGTCAGGTTGAAATATTCCCTTGTATCCGCCCGTTCATCTGAAAGCGAATATTTGCGGATAATGCCTGCGAGGAAAACGACTCCCAATACGACTGCTATAAAAAAGACTGCTGCAAATACGGGCAGCATCCGCCTTCTCCTGTTTCTGGAACGGCGGCGTCTCTTTTTCCTCCGCTTTGCTGCCATGAAGGCACCTCCTGTCTTACCCTATATCCCCCGGCCAATCGGAGGACGGTTCTCTTTTGCTATGCGCTCATTATAACAACTTTTTGGCATTCCGTCATTATGAATTTTTCTTAATTTTTCTGTTCTTTTCCATTCCGGGGACAGAAACAGAACATCTGCCTGCCCCCGGCCGGACGTCCCGCATAACAGAGGAAATGTCTGCGGACGTCTTTCCTTTCTTTGTTTTTACGTCATGAATTCCTTTTTGCATTCAAATGCTCAGCGATTCCCGCTGAAGTTTGTTCCGCCATGGTACCCTTCCGGCACCGGGTCCACACGGTCGAATCGGATCTGCGTAATTCGGTCACTGTCATCACGAATATAATCCCGCATATAGCAGGTTTCTTCCCGCAGCAGGCATTCCTGTGCGGCCTTTACCGGACTGCTGGATTTATCATTTACCCACAGCGTCACTCCCTCCCTGGTATATTTCTGCAGCTCCAGTATGAATTCCGCAGCCTCCTTTTCTTTGGTATAATTCATTTTTACCCCCCTTTGCAAAACGGAGGGGCCAGGACACAGCTTAAGTGATTGCTCTGTGATATATTATAAACAATAAGGAGATTTGCTGCGTCACGGCCTCAAAGTATTAAAATGAAAGCTCTGCGAAGCAGTTCCGGAAATTTACCCGTCGGAAGTTTTACCGGTTCTTCCGGCATCGAAGATGGTTTTTTCTGGCATCTTTTCGGTACTCTGACTGATTTTAAAAAGTGGAAAATCTTAAAAATCGTGAGAAGTATTCATCCTGAATCGGATTGCTGAAACGATGTTCAAAGATTTGCATAGAATATTAACACAGCGATGAAAGAAAATAGATAAGACCATACTGCGGATATTGAAGACGCCGGACAGCCATCCGGCTTTCCGGAACCATTCCGATCCATCTTATGGAACCTCTTCCGTCTTCGCAGACACGGAACCGGCAGATATCTCCTGCCTCATACAGTACGGCCGGGAAATGTACACTCTTCCCGTCTGGCCTCCTTTCCGATGCCTCAAAACTGATCTTATGGGGTATTTTAACGAATTTTTCTGCGTTTGGCAAGCTGTTTTTACGTTTTAACAATTCTTCATCCTTTTTTCATACTTTTTTCACGGATTGGATAATTATTCAGTATTCAAAATTCTTTACATCCGCTTTCTTTTTGTTTATACTATAGTAACAAATGCGTTTCCTGTTCTTTTAGCAAGGATGTGATATTATGAAAATTGAGAAAGTGAACGACAACCAGATTAAATGTACACTGACCAGAGAAGATCTGGAGACACGCCACATCAAGTTGAGTGAGCTGGCATACGGAACAGAGAAGGCTAAGCTTTTGTTCCGCGATATGATGCAGCAGGCATTTTCTGAATTCGGCTTTGAAGCAGAAGATATTCCGTTAATGATAGAAGCAATTCCGGTAACCAAAGACAGCATCATGCTCATTGTAACAAAAGTGGAGGACCCGGAGGAGCTGGATACCCGGTTCTCAAGGTTTGCCCCTCATCTGAAGGACGAGATGGATGAACTCCTCGGTCTGAACGGTGCTTTAAGCAGCCAGGCCGAAGAACTCATGGATCTGTTCCGTTCCAAAGAGGAGGTCCGGACGGCCTCTGCAGCACAGACTGCCCCGAAGGAGGACTCTGCGCCGTCCCCGCTTTCCTACCTGTTCCATTTTTCCAATCTGGATCATGTGATTGATGCCTGCCATGTACTTGCACCCTTTTTCCGGGGAGCCAGCCGTCTTTACAAGGATTCCCTCCACGGTTTGTATTATCTTCAGATCAGCAGAGGCAAAACCTCCGCAGAGGAGTTCAATAAGGCATGCAACATTCTTTCCGAATACGGCACCTTAACCAGACAGGCATATCAATCCAGCGAATATCTGGAGGAACACTTTGAACGGATGATTGCTTCCGATGTTATTTCAAAGCTGTCCAATGTATAATCATTCATTACAATAATCAGGAAATACAACACAGACGTTAAAAGTGCCCGGCGGATCAGTCCGCCGGGCACTTTTGCAGTCTGTTATCTGATTGTAATCTCTGCCGCTCTTATGCCTCTTCTTTTCCTGCCAGGAATTTATT
>JALERW010000140.1 GCA_022763925.1 Lachnospiraceae bacterium | reverse complement strand
TCTTTCCTGCACCATAATTCTGTGCGATGAAGGTGGAAAAAGCATTGCCAAAATCCTGGACAGGCATATAAGCAAAGGAATCAATTTTTACACCGGCCGCAAAGGCTGCCATGACTACGGTTCCGAAGCTGTTGACCAGGCCCTGGACCATCAGAATACCCAGATTCATGACAGACTGCTGGACACAGGTCAGAAAGGAAAGGCCGGTGATTTCCTTCAGGATGGAACTGTTCCAGCGCAGATGACAGCGCTGTACCCGCAGTTCGGGGAAACCAAACCAGTAATACAGCATAATACCGATGCCGGAAACATACTGGGAAGATACGGTTGCGGCAGCTGCTCCCCACACACCCCAGCCAAAGGTAATAACAAAGAGCAGATCCAGGGCAATATTCAACAGGGCAGACACTGCAAGAAAAATCAGAGGAGTAAGCGAATTTCCTACAGACCGGAGCAGATTTGCAAAATAATTATATAAGAAGGTTGCTGAAATACCGATAAAGATGCAGAGCAGGTACTCCTTCATCATGCCGGTAATTTCTGCAGGGATTTTAAGCAGGGCAATAATCCGGTCGATACCCGTAAAGACGAGGATATTCAGAATAAGGGCCACGGAGCCGATAAGCAGAAAGGACAGGAAGAACCCATTTTTCAGTCGTTCCAGATCTCTTTTTCCATATTGTATTGAAAAAAAGGCGCTGCTTCCCATGCACAGTCCCAGAAGGATGGAAGTGAGAAAGACCATCAGAGTATAAGCGGAACCGACTGCTGCCAGGGCATTTGGTCCGAGAAAACGTCCGACGATCAGAGTATCTGCAATATTATAAAGCTGCTGGAGCAGGTTGCCGATCATAAGAGGAAAGGCAAATTTCAGAAGCTTGCTGGTAATAGGCCCTTCTGTCAAATCGAGATTCATAGTGGATTATCCTTTCATAAAAAGAGAGAGTCCCCATTTTGTTAAAAAGGGGACGGCCCTGATTGGTTCTATTCGGGAATGACCGTGATATTCTTCAGATTACGGAAAGACTCTTCCGGGATTCGGTCTGTGATGATATGCGCGGAAGTGAATTCTCCGAAACTGACGGGGCTGGTCAGGCGGAATTTACTGCTGTCGCAGAGGACATAGGGTTTCCGGGTATGTTTCATGGCGCATTCCTTAATCATGGCCTCGTTGATATCCGGGGTGGTAAAACCGGAGGAACGGTCGGCTCCGTTGGTCCCGAAAAATCCTTTGGTAAAATGATACCTCTGAAGTGTCACGTAAGCTTCGTTTCCAACGATAGCTTCCGTTGCGGCTTTCAGTTCTCCGCCGATGAGGATCACACGAAAGCCGTTTTCTGTCAGCCGCAAGGCGTGGGAAACAGCGTTGGTAACGAAAATAGCAGATCGCTCTGTGAGAAACGGGATCATGCAGCCGGTGGTAGTTCCGGCATCAAGGTAAATAAAATCATCGGGTTCTATGAGAGAAGCTGCATACCGGGCGATGCGAAGCTTTTCGGCGCGGTGCTGCTCCTGACGTAGCGCAACCTGTTCTTCATGGGTACTGATCCGGGTTTCGTTCCGCACTGCTCCGCCAAATACTTTCACCAGTGCACCTTTCTTGTCAAGAACATTCAGATCACGTCGGATTGTTGATTCGGATGCATCCAGACGCTCTGTCAGCTCCTGCACAGTGACGCTTCCCTGGACTTCGAGTATCTGTAAAATCTCTTCCTGTCTTTTCTCTGTCAGCATGGCAAATTTCCTCCATTTCAGATATTATTTTACATGGAAATGTCCGAAGAGGCAACCATCTTTCGATGGGAGCAGAATTCTTCGGACATTTCAGGGAAGGGGATTTATTTACGGCTATTTCGCTATATTCTTTTTCAGAAGGCCCAGAAGCAGAGCACCGATCACCGTTCCGATAACGAGTGCCAGAAGGTACATCATTGGATTACCGACAACCGGAACAACGAAGATTCCGCCATGCGGGGCCATTAAGGTACATCCGAAGGCCATGGACAGGGCTCCTGCGGTTGCTGCGCCGATGACGCAGGAAGGAAGTACATGCAGCGGATCAGAGGCTGCGAAAGGAATGGCGCCCTCTGTGATAAAGGCCAGGCCCATGATAAAGTTTACCGGGCCGGATTCCCGCTCTTCTTTGGTGAATTTATTTTTGAACAGCAGGGTAGCCAGTGCGATCGCGCACGGAGGAACCATACCGCCGATCATAACGGCCGCCATGATGTCGTAATTGCCTGCTGCGATGGAGGCAGTTCCAAAAACGTACGCTGCTTTGTTGAAGGGACCGCCCATATCGATGGACATCATGCCTGCGACGATAATTCCC
>JALERW010000139.1 GCA_022763925.1 Lachnospiraceae bacterium | reverse complement strand
TGCAGGGATGCGGATACGGATACAGGGAGAAACGTACGGTCCCGGGCAGAAAGGAGAATGGAGTCTATTATCATGCGCGGAAGAAATATTATCCTTGATAACATAAGATATATTATTTCGGTGATCCTGCTTTTATGTATTGTATTCATCCTGGTAAAATGCACCGGGAAGGAGAAGTCCGCTCCGGACGCGGATGCAAATGCGGGAAATGTGGTGGTTGCGGAAGATGAACAGCCGGATGTACAGGAACCGGTGGAGGTGCCCAATGATCTGGTACAGGATGCTTATCCAGAGGTGAACCGCCTGCTGGAGTCTTATTTTGAAGCGAAGGCGGCCGGAGATACCGATACGCTCCGTCAGCTTGTCAGTGTGCTGGATGACAGCGAGGCACAGTCCATTCAGAAGATGTCGGAGCATATTGAAAGCTACAATAACATTACCTGCTACACAAAGAATGGACCCGCTGAGGGTTCCTATGCCGTATATGTATGCTATGATATCAAGTTTAAGAATGTGGATACCATGGCTCCTTCGCTGAATATGTATTATGTATGTACCGCTGAGGATGGAAGCCTGTATATGGATACGGGAGAGTGGGATGCGCAGACAGAGGCTGCGATTGTAGAGCTTAATTCCCAGGAGGATGTTCAGAATCTGGTGGCTCAGGTGGATGAGGCATATAATAATGCACTTTCCCAGGATGAAAAGCTGAGTAATCTGGCGGCTACGATTCAGGCTGCGGCAAGCCAGGATGAGGGGGAAGCTTCATCCGGGCAGGAAGGAGAGGCTGCTGCTCAGGAAAATCCGGACGAGACAGCCGCTGCCCAGGAGACTGTTTATGCAAAGGAAACGGTGAATGTGCGCAGTCAGGCAGATGAGAATTCCGACCGGATCGGCCAGATGGCGCAAGGAGACAGCGCGGTCAGAATTTCCGAGGATGAGAATGGATGGAGCCAGATCAGCTATAATAATTCGACGGCTTATGTAAAGAGTGAGTACCTTACAACGAATAAGGATGAGATCGGGGCGGCTTCCGCTTCGGAATCTCCTTCTTCGGGAACTGCCAGAATTATTGAGACAGCCAAGATGCGTACCGGTGAGGATACGGGAAGTGAGTTGATTGAAACGCTGTTCCCGGGGACGACCGTGGAGGTTCTGGAAAAGCTTTCCAGCGGAAGATCGAAGATCTCCTGCAATGGCAAGACCGGATATGTGAATTCCGAGTGTATCGGAAAATAAAATAGTAAGAATGTGAAAGACGGGATATCCTGCGAATGGGGTAACCCGTCTTTTTTCATGAAAAAAATCATACGGATCGGGATGAAAGCGTAAAGGTCAGGGTATCCTAACAGAAACCGGAAGAGAAGGGAGAATGGATATGCTGACGGAAGCAGATAAAAGTGTATTGAATGAAGTATACCGGAACAGCCGCGTGGGAATGAAAGCGATTCATTCCGTGATCGGGAAGGTTTATGATGATGACCTGGCACTGGATTTAAACCGGCTGGCCTACCAGTATGCCAGAATCAGTGAAAAGGCAGCCGGAAAACTGTATGAAAACGGCCTGAAGCCACAGGAGGAGGGGCCGCTGAATCGGGCAGTCATGTGGGGAAGCATTCAGCTCAATACGCTGACGGATATCAGCACGGAACATATTGCGGAGCTGATGATTCAGGGAAGCACCCGCGGGATGACAGAGATGACGATGGTTGCAAGGGAAAACAATGCCTGCGGAAAATTCAGCAGTGAAATGGCAGAGGAGCTCATTCATTTTGAAGAGAAGAGTATTCAGAGGCTGAAGGCATATCTGTGAGGGAAATGGACAACTGCCGAAATAATGTTTTTGGGTAAGAATTTATACTGTTTTATGGTAAAAACTTCTTGATAACACCACGTTAAAGTAGTATAATAAATTCCGGACAAAGGTGTCAGAACTTAGCATAGGAAGGGTTAACCTATGCTTTGTTTTGCTGCCTTTTTGTATTTCGGAAGAAAGCTAAGGAGGAATTCGAAATGTCATATGTTGACGAGGTAATTGAGCAGGTAATCAAGCAGAATCCGGCAGAGCCGGAGTTTCATCAGGCGGTAAAGGAGGTTCTGGAATCCTTGCGTCCGGTGGTTGACGCGAATGAGGAAAAATACAGAAAGGAAGCGCTTCTGGAGCGGATTGTGAATCCGGAACGGCAGCTGAAATTCCGTGTTCCGTGGGTGGATGACAAGGGACAGGTTCAGGTGAATACCGGATACCGTGTACAGTTTAACAGTGCAATCGGACCCTATAAGGGAGGTTTAAGACTGCATCCTTCTGTAAATCTTGGTATTATCAAGTTCCTGGGCTTTGAGCAGATTTTTAAAAACTCTCTTACGGGACTTCCGATCGGAGGCGGTAAGGGCGGTTCTGATTTTGATCCGAAGGGAAAATCGGACCGCGAGGTTATGGCATTCTGCCAGAGCTTTATGACAGAGCTCTGCAAATATATCGGCGCTGACACGGATGTACCGGCAGGTGATATCGGAACCGGCGCAAGAGAGATCGGATACATGTTCGGACAGTACAAAAGAATTCGCGGCGTATATGAGGGTGTCCTGACCGGAAAGGGGCTGTCCTACGGCGGATCTCTGGCACGTACCGAGGCAACCGGATATGGTCTGTTATATTTTACAAAGGAAATGCTCGCATGCAACGGCATTGATATTGCAGGAAAAACAGTTGTGATTTCCGGCGCAGGAAATGTGGCGATCTATGCGGCGCAGAAAGCTCAGCAGATGGGCGCAAAGGTTGTTACCATGTCTGATTCCACCGGATGGATCTATGATCCGGAAGGAATTGATGTTGCTGCCATCAAGGAGATCAAAGAGGTAAGACGCGCAAGGCTGACCGAGTATAAGAACTATCGTCCGGGCAGTGAATATCATGAGGGCAGAGGCGTTTGGAGTATAAAATGTGATATCGCTCTGCCGTGTGCAACTCAGAATGAGCTTCTTCTGGATGACGCAAAACAGCTGGTTGCAAATGGCTGTATCGCAGTAGCTGAGGGAGCAAATATGCCTACTACTATCGAGGCTACCGAATACCTTCAGGCAAATAAGGTACTGTTTGCACCCGGTAAGGCTTCCAATGCAGGCGGTGTTGCAACTTCTGCTCTGGAAATGTCTCAGAACAGCGAGCGCTTAAGCTGGAGCTTTGAGGAGGTAGATGCGAAACTGCAGGGAATTATGGTGAATATTTTCCATAATCTGGACGATGCGGCAAAGCGTTACGGCTTCGAGGGCAATTATGTGGTCGGCGCAAACATTGCAGGCTTTGAGAAGGTGGCAGATGCCATGTTAGCTCAGGGCGTTTGCTAAAGAACAATTATTCAAAAGGAGAATCCCGTACATATCCGGAAACGGAGTATGTGCGGGATTTTTTATGCTGGAGAAAATGGATTGACTGATGAGTCAAAAAATGATATATTAAACAGAGACGGATTGACTGATGAGTCAAAAAGGGGCGCTGAGTATGTCATTTGAAGCATATGAAAAAATAACAGAAGAGAAAAGGAACAGGATTCTTTCCACGGGGATAAAGGAATTTTCCGGGAAGTCCTATAAGGATGTGAGTACCGATCATATCACGAAAGCATGCGGTATTTCCAAGGGGCTTCTGTTTCACTACTTCGGGTCAAAGAGAGAATTTTATTTCTATTGTCTGGAAAAGGCA
>JALERW010000103.1 GCA_022763925.1 Lachnospiraceae bacterium | reverse complement strand
GATGGAGAATGGAAATCATTCTCTGGAAAATCCTCAGGATCCGCTGGAAAGCATACAGATACTGGAGACGGTTACCAGAAAAATTCTGAGTGTATTTACTCTCACGGAAGAAAAAAACCAGAAGACAGAAAAAGAATACAGGGGGAATGATTTATGCAGTATGTAACATTAGGAAAGACGGGCCTCAAAATATCCAGAATGGGTTTTGGCGGAATCCCGATTCAGAGAATCGATCGGGAAGGAACGAAGGTACTGATGGAGCGCCTGCTGGAGGAAGGAATTAATTATATTGATACGGCGCGTGGATATACGGTGAGTGAAGAATTTCTCGGATATGCACTGGAGGGAATCCGGGACAGATTCGTTCTGGCCACCAAATCCATGTCCCGGACGAAGGAGGCTATGGCGGAAGATATTGAGAAGAGCCTTTCTAATCTGAGAACAGATTATATTGATCTGTATCAGGTACATAATCCGAATCTGGAACAGCTGGAACAGGTGATTTCCCCCGGAGGTGCGCTGGAAGCACTTTTGGAGGCAAAGGAGGCAGGAAAGATCGGGCATATCGGTCTTACCGCTCATTCGGTCACTGTTTTTGAACGCGCGCTGGAGCTGCCATGGGTAGAGACCATTATGTTCCCGTACAATATTGTGGAATCCCAGGGCGAAGAGCTGATGCACAGATGTACCGAGAAGAATGTAGGCTTTATCGATATGAAGCCTCTGGCCGGTGGTGCTATTGAAGATGCTTCTCTGGCGCTTCGGTTTGTCTGCGCCAATCCGGATGTGACGGTCGTTATCCCGGGTATGTATGATCTGGCGGAAATTGAACAGAATCTGAAGGCAGTCAATGATGAGACACCCCTGACAGAGGAAGAACGGGCCGGCTTTGAACAGGTACGCAAGGAGCTGGGGAGCAATTTCTGCCGTCGGTGCAATTACTGTGCCCCCTGTGCGGCAGGCATTAACATTCCGGGAGTCTTCCTGTTTGCGGGATATCTGGAGCGTTATGGCCTGGCTGACTGGGCAAAGGACCGTTATTCCAGCCTTCCGGTGAAGGCATCTGCCTGCATCGAGTGCGGCGCATGTGAAACCCGATGTCCTTATGAGCTTCCGATCCGTCAGATGATGAAGCGGGCCGCAGAGGAATTTGGAGAGTAATAATGTATATTTTCTCTTGACTTTGACGTTGCGTAAAGGGATATGCTTTGTTTACGACAAACGATCAGAGGAGGAAAAGACATGGAATACGGTATTCGTGAATTGTCCGGGATGAGTGATCAGGAAAAATTTGAAGCTTTGAAAAAAACGGCCATAGAGGAAAATGAGAAAGTCTACGGAAATGAGATCCGCAGAAAATATGGTGAGGAGGCCGTTGACGCTTCCTATGGAAAAATTCGCGGAATGTCTCAGCAGGAATGGGAGGATTTCAGGCAAATGGAACAGGAGATCCTTGTCCGTCTGCAGACAGCCGTGCAGCAGGGTCTGAACCCTGAGGGAACAGAGGGCAGGGCAGATTGCGGAGCTTCATAAGCAATGGCTCTGCAGAACCTGGAAACAGTATTCCGCGCAGGCACATATGGGGGTGGCGGAAATGTATACCGCTGATGAACGTTTTAAAGGGTATTATGATAAGGACGTAACCGGATGTGCCGAATGGCTCAGATCAGCCATACGATTCTGGGCGGAAAAGCTGTGATCAGCCGATGTGAAAAAACATCTCCTTTGCAGTGAGGAGGTGTTTTTTTGAAAAGAAATGCCTCTTAGATCATAGGTAATTACCTATGGAAAATATAAAACTTATGTATTTTACATATAAAGATTTTCATGGTAAAGTGTTCTCGCTGAATAAAATGTTTGTGTGAGGTTATTATGAAAAAGGATTACAGTAAGCTGAGAACATTATTTAAAACCATGTTTGTCCTGAGTGCATGTACGTTTGGAGGCGGCTTTGTCATTGTCTCCTTAATGAAAAAGAAATATGTCGATGAGCTGAAATGGTTTGAGGAAAGTGAAATGCTGGATGTGACTGCCATCACCCAGTCCTCTCCGGGCCCGCTGCCGGTAAATGCGTCGGTGATCATCGGTTACCGGATAGCCGGTGTAGTCGGATCACTTACGGCCATAGCGGGAACGATACTCCCTCCGATGATCATTATTTCTGTTATCTCCCTGTTCTATGAGCAGTTCCGCACAAATCTCTATATTTCTACGGCACTGCAGGTTATGAGGGCCGGTGTTGCGGCTGTCATTTTTGATGTGGTAATCAATCTTTCCGGAAATGTGATCCGGACAAGGAGATTATTATACATTGCCATGATGTTAACCGCATTTGCTGCAAGGTATCTTTGGGGCATCAGTGCAATGGCAGTCATTCTGACCTGTCTGGCTATCGGATTGGTTGATCTGTCTGTTTCCTTCAGAAGAGAGAAAGGGGTGGAGGCGTAAATGTTATTGCTTAAGTTGTTTTTTGCTTTTATTCAGGTTGGCTTATTCAGTGTTGGCGGAGGATATGCAGCCATTCCCCTGATTCAGGAACAGATCGTGGATATTTACGGACTGATGACTTTGGAAGAATTTTCCGACCTGGTTACTGTAGCTGAAATGACACCCGGACCTATTTCCATTAATTCTGCCACCTTTGTAGGCATGAGAATTGCCGGGATCTTTGGCGTTTTTGTATGTACGATCGCCTGTATTATTCCATCCTTCTGCATTTGTCTCATGCTGGCTCATTTTTACTATAAATATCGTTCCGTGAAAGGTGTGCAGGTGGTTCTTAGTGCCATGCGGCCTGCGGTCGTTGCGCTGATCGCTTCTGCCGGCGCTTCTATTCTCATGCTGGGGCTGTTTCAGGCAGAGCTTGCAGAGGTCATTCCGGGCAATATCCGGATCGTGGAACTGGGGATTTTTGCCGGGGCACTTTTTCTTCTCAGAAAGTATCGGATGAATGCAATTCTGATCATCCTTGGAAGCGGTGTCGTCGGAACAGCTATTTATTCTCTTATGGGAGCGGTGTAGGAAAGGAGAAGCACATGACGATCCGTCATTTAAAGATCTTTACTGAGGTGGCTGATGCAGGCAGTATGAGTCTGGCGGCAAAGAGACTGCATATATCACAACCGTCGGTCAGCCAGGCAGTGGCAGAGTTGGAAAGATACTATGGAATTAAACTTTTTGAAAGACTTTCGCAAAAAATATATCTGACGGAGGAAGGAGAGCTTATGCTCTCTTTTTCCCGTCATATTCTGGATTCCTTTGATCAGATGGAAGAGGCTGTCGATCACGCAGCAAAAAAGACAATTCTTCGCATAGGCTGCAGCGTATCGGTGGGAACATGTCTCATCAATGATATTTTAGATAAAGCTGAACAAAAAAATCCTGCGTGCGAGATCCGGGTGGTGGTAGCTAATTCCTCCGATATTGAACAGGCGGTTCTTTGCAATGAGGTTGATCTGGGCATTGTAGAAGGAATCATAAAGAGTAAGGAGCTTCTTGTCACACCGGTCTGTGAAGATGAACTGGTCGTTGTATGCGGGAAGAATCATGAACTTGCCAGAAAGAAATCTGTGATCCTGCAGCAGCTGAAAGGACAGAATTATATCAGCCGGGAAAGCGGCAGTACACAGAGAAATCAGATCGAAAAAATATTTGAGGATCAGGGCCTTCTGCTGAAAAAGACGTTTTGCAGCACAAATACGGAAGCAATTAAAAATGCTGTGATAAAAGGGCGCGGAATCGCGATCTTTTCCAAAATGGTGGTTGAAAAGGAGTGTGAGGAAGGAAAAATTGTTATTCTGCCTTTAGAAGGGATCACGGTAAAGAGAAATATCAATATGGTCATACACCGGAATAAATTTGTGTCCGCAGGTATTGAGATGATAAAGGAGATTCTGCTGGAAGATACCGCATATTACTTTTCTCCTCCGCATACATTGTAAAAACAG
>JALERW010000098.1 GCA_022763925.1 Lachnospiraceae bacterium | reverse complement strand
TCAGCGGCACGCCCCATGACATCAGCTTCCACTGCTTTTTTGAACTTTTCCAGACGGTCTGCCGTATTGTGGAAATTTACAATAGTCTCATGCAGATCATCCCAGTGTGGAGAAGGGCCAGAGTGCCGAGCTGAACCAGGTATCCAGCGTATCAGGATCCTGGGTGAAATGCGTACCTCCGCACTTGGGGCATACCGACGGCATTTCCTTCGCCACCACGGTCTCGCCGCAGGAATCACAGTAATATGCCGGAATCCGGTGTCCCCACCAAAGCTGCCTGGAAATACACCAGTCACGGATATTCTCCAGCCAGTGCAGATAGATCTTGTCAAACCGCTCGGGAACAAATTTCAGTTCCCCGGTCTTTAAGGCCTCGATCGCCGGCTTTGCCAGCTCCTCCATGGCAACGAACCACTGCTGCTTTGCCATGGGCTCTACCGTGGTCTTGCAGCGGTCATGAGTACCTACATTATGGGAATGGTCCTCCACCTTCACCAGAAGTCCCAGCTCCTTTAAGTCCTCTACCATGGCCTTTCTGGCCTCATAGCGGTCCATACCCTGATATTTTCCGCCCTTTTCATTGATGGTGGCATCATCATTGAGGACATTGATCACTTCCAGATTATGGCGCTTTCCAACCTCGAAGTCGTTGGGGTCATGGGCAGGAGTGATCTTCACCACTCCGGTACCGAATTCCATATCCACATACTCATCCGCAATTACCGGAATTTCCTTATTCACCAGCGGCAGTATTACCTTTTTCCCGATCAGGTGCTGATACCGTTCGTCCCCGGGATTTACCGCCAGCGCGGTATCTCCCAGCATCGTCTCCGGACGGGTGGTTGCCACGACAACGCCCTCTCCCTCGGCTCCGCCCACGATGGGATACTTGATATGCCAGAAATGACCCGCCTGCTCCACATGCTCCACCTCTGCGTCCGAAATGGAGGTATGGCAGACCGGACACCAGTTAATAATACGGTTGCCTTTATAAATATATCCTTTGTTATAGAGATTAACGAAGACCTCCTCCACTGCTTTGGAGCAGCCTTCATCCATGGTAAACCGTTCCCGGTCCCAGTCTGCGGAGGAACCCATCTTCTTTAACTGGCTGACGATCCGTCCGCCGTATTCCTCTTTCCACTCCCAGGCCCGTTCCAGGAATTTTTCCCTTCCCAGATCCTCTTTCTCGATGCCTTCCTTTTTCAGTGCCTCAATGATCTTCACCTCCGTGGCAATGCTGGCATGATCGGTGCCCGGCTGCCACAGCGCATTGAAGCCCTGCATTCTCTTGTAGCGGATCAGAATATCCTGCATGGTATTATCCAATGCATGTCCCATATGCAGCTGCCCGGTAATATTCGGCGGCGGCATGACGATCGTAAAGGGCTTTTTGCTGCGGTCTACTTCTGCATGGAAGTACTTTTTGTCGATCCACTTCTGGTACAGGCGGCTCTCTATGGCCTTCGGATCATAGGTTTTCTCCAGATTTTTTTCCATGATTTCTCTCCTTTTTGTGAATGTACGGGGCAGTCCTCCCCGGAAAAAAAAACGCCCTCTGCGAAAAAACTTTCGTAAAGGGCGAATGAACGCGGTACCACCTTTTCTTCTGCACGGCTGCAAAGGACGCAGTCAGGCAATCTCATAATCCGATAACGCGGATCAGGCGTAACGGCCTACTGTATCCCTTCCCGGGGCATTTTTCTGCCGTTCAATTCCGAAGCTACTTCTTTCCGTATTTCTTCAAAGGATCTTTCAGCCTGAGGAATCCTTCTCTCTGACAAGCATGTGCGGAAATACTCCTCTTCTTCACCATCTTTTTCCTATCTGGTTTCACTGATTATCTTATCCGGCCATGTTTCCTTTGTCAAGGGGTCTTTTCGCGGAAAAATTGATAAACACTCAAAGCTGCGGCCTCATTCATGGACGGCACTGCCTTAAGCTCCTCTATCCCGGCTTCCCGGATCGCCTCCAGCGACTGAAAATGCCTCATCAGTGCCTTGCGCCGGGCAGGACCGATTCCTCTGATATCATCCAGCACAGAATGTACCTGCTCCCTGCTGCGCAGAGACCGGTGATATTCAATGGCAAACCGGTGTGCCTCATCCTGAATCCGGGTGATCAGGCGGAAGCCCTCCGAATTCCGGTTAATGGGTATTTCCACATTGTTATAGTACAGCCCCCGGGTTCTGTGGTTATCATCCTTCACCATGCCGCAGACCGGTATGGACAGATGAAGCTCTCTAAGCACCTCCAGAGCCACATTCACCTGCCCCCGGCCACCGTCCATCAGGAGCAGATCAGGAAATCTTGTAAAGCTTCCGAACTCCTCTGAAAGCTCCTTTCCCTCCAGCTCCTTCCTTTCTTCCATGCCATGGGAAAAGCGTCTGGTAAGCACCTCCCGCATGCTGGCATAGTCGTCCGGGCCCTGTACGGTCCGGATCCGGAATTTCCGGTAATCACTGCGCTTCGGCCTGCCCTTCTCAAATACCACCATGGAGCCCACGGATTCAAAGCCGTTGGTATTGGAAATGTCAAAGGCCTCCATCCGAATTGCATGCTCCAGGCCGAGCCAGCCGGCAATTTCCTTCATGGCACCGATGGTCCGGCCCTCTTCCCTTTTGATCCGCTCCTTGTCCTGCCCAAGAACCATCTTTGCATTCTGCCGGGCAAGCTCCACCAGCTTTTCCTTGCTTCCCTTTTTCGGCACGCGGATATGAACCCTCTGTCCCCGCCTTTCGGAGAGCCATTCCTCAATGACCGCTGCTTCCCCAATCTCTGTCTGAAGCATCAGCTCCTTCGGAATAAAGGGCGTTCCTGCATAAAACTGCTTGACGAAGCTTCCGAGAATTTCCCCGCTGCTTTCTCCCTCAATATGATTGAGATAAAAATGATCTCTTCCGATCAGACGTCCGTCCCGGACAAAAAATACTTGAACCACCGCATCATGCTCGTCATGGGCGAGAGCAAGGATATCCTTGTCCTCGCCGTCACTGTTGGTAATCTTCTGCTTCTGTGCCACGCAGCGGACACTGGCAAGCAGCTCCCGATATTCGATCGCCTTCTCAAAATCCAGATCATCGGACGCCTGCTGCATCTTCTCCTCCAGAGAATGCAGCAGCGGACCATAATTCCCATTCAGAAAGCCAACTGCCTGATTGACCGCCCGGCGGTATTCCTCCTTACTGATATACCCCTGGCAGGGAGCCTGGCACTGCTTGATATGATAATTCAGGCACGGCCGCTCCAGGCCGATATCCCGGGGAAGATTCCGGCTGCAGGTGCGGATCTGGTACAGCTTATGCAAAAGGTCAATGGTCTCCTTCACCGCTCCGGCACTGGTATAAGGCCCAAAATATTTTGATTTATCCTTTTTCATTTTCCTTGCAAAAAGGATCCGGGGATAATCCTCCTCCACGGTCACGCGGATAAACGGATAGCTCTTGTCATCCTTCAGCATCGTATTGTATTTCGGCCGGTGCTCCTTGATCAGATTGCATTCCAGCACAAGAGCCTCCAGCTCCGAGTCTGTAATGATGTATTCAAACCGGGCGATCTGAGTCACCATTCGCTCGATTTTTACCCCTTTATTCCTGCTTGTCTGAAAATACTGACGCACCCGGTTTTTCAGGCTGAT
>JALERW010000066.1 GCA_022763925.1 Lachnospiraceae bacterium | reverse complement strand
GCTACGCTTCTGGCGCAGGTGATTATAGGGGAAGGCATGAAGAATGCTGCGGCCGGAGCAAATGCAATTTTGCTGAGAAAGGGTATTCAGGGTGCCGTGGATGTAGCTGTAAAATATCTGCAGGAAAATGCCCGGAAGGTTGAGACAAAGGAAGCCATGGCGCAGGTTGCGGCTATTTCCGGTGCGGATGAGAAGACAGGAGAAATGATTGCCGAGGCGATGGAACGAACCGGCAATGGAGTTATTACAATAGAAGAATCTAAGACAATGGAGACGGTTCTGGATATTGTGGAGGGAACACAGTTTGACAAAGGCTATCTCTCTGAGCATATGGTGACAGATCAGGATAAGATGGAGGCTGTGCTGGACCGTCCGTATATTTTATTTACGGATAAGAAATTCAGCAATATGCAGGATCTGTTCCCGATCCTTGAAAAGGTGCACGGTACCGGCAGGGCTCTTCTGATTGTTGCTGAGGATGTGGAAGGAGATGCCTTGAAGGCTCTGGTGATTAATAAACTTAAGGGCGTTCTGAATGTGGTGGCCGTGAAGGCACCTGGCTTTGGGGAACGCAAGAAGGCACTGGTGGATGACCTGGCACTTCTTACCGGGGCGACAGTTGTGCGGGAGGAAACCGGATTTGATATAAGAGAAGCGACGCTGGATATGCTGGGTGAAGCAGAAAAGGTTACGGTAAAAAAGGACCGGACCATTATCGTAAATGGCGCCGGTGACCGGGAAGCTGTGAAGGAACGGATTGAAATGCTTCGGAGAATGCTTGCAAAGGCAGAGAATGAGTTTGATGTGGATAAAGCGAGCGAACGGCTTGGAAAGCTGTACGGAGCAGTGGCAGTCATTCGTGTGGGTGCGGTTTCTGAACTGGAAATGAAGGAAAATAAGCTTCGGATTGAGGATGCGTTGAATGCAACACGCGCTGCAGTGGAGGAGGGGATTGTGCCAGGCGGCGGTGTGGCGCTGTGCAATGCGGTTCCTTCGGTGGCAGAATATGCAAAAGGCCTGGAAGGCGATGTCAAAACCGGTGCCCGGATCATTCTTGGGGCGCTTGAGGCACCTTTGAAACAGATTGCGGAAAATGCGGGCTGTGACGGAGAGGTCGTTGTCGGGGAGATCAGAAGAAGAGAACCGGGGATTGGCTATAATGCGGCTTCGGAGGAATATGTTCCTATGATAGAGGCCGGCATTATTGATCCGGTCAAGGTGACAAGATCGGCACTTCAGAGTGCAGCTTCGGTTGCTGCTACTTTCCTGACAACGGAAGCGGATGTGATTGATCCGGTGGATGAGGCGTATTCTGCGGCCAAGTATGCGAAACAGCAGAAGGAAAAAGCGGAAAAGGCCCAAAAAGCAAAAGAAGATAGAATTGCCAGAAAAGAACATAGAAGCCGCTAGAAAAGAATCCGGAACCTGAAAGGGAGGAATATGAACAGAGATAAAAATTATTTACTTGGAATCGCAGCGCTGTTCGTGGCAGCCATGAGCTGGGGTTCCGGACATGCATTTGTGACATCGAACCTGGGGGTGTTTCCTCTTACGTGGCTGCTTGCATTCCGGCTTGGGATAGCAGGGCTTTTGCTCGCTGTCCTGGGTTTTTCAAAATGGAGAAAGGTGACCCGCCCGCTTTTAAAGCAGGGAATCTGTATGGGCGTGATGATGTATGGGATTTATTTCTTTTTTGCCCAGGGAGTCCGTTTTACAGCGACTTCCCGTGCGTCCTTTATCGTAGGTGCCTATATTATTTTTGTGCCTTTCGTTTATATGCTTATTCGCCGCAAAATGCCCAGAGGCCGTGACTTTATCGCTACAGCTTTGTGCCTTCTGGGACTGGCGCTGATCCTTCTGGACGGAACCTCCGGAGGAATCAATCGGGGAGATTTTCTGGTGGCGGTGGCAGCGCTGTTTTATGCGTTTCATGTGGTATACAGCGCCATGAATGCGAAGAATGCGGATACATTTCTCCTGAACATGATACAGCTGGGTACCTGCGGGATCCTTGCTGTTGTTATTGCACTGTGCAGCGCACCGTTTCCGGTCGGCCTGTCCGCTTCGGATTTTTCCGGCCCGCTGTATCTTGCGCTGATCGCGACGGTTCTGCCCTATATGTGCAGTCTTTTCGGACAGAAGTATGTCCGGACGACAACAAGTGCCATCATACTGTCCTTTGAAAGCGTATTCGGCTGTGTGTCTGCGATTCTTTTGCTGGGAGATACCATCAGTCTGAATTTTGTGACAGGCGCCTGCGTCGTGCTCTTATCGTTTTTTATTGTGGAGGGAACAGGACCCAAAAAGAACCGGGACAAAGTCGGTCTGGGAATGTAAAAAGGCCTTTTTATCTATTGTTTCTGACGGAAGAACATTCTATTTTATAGCAGGAAATAGCAGGTCTGTATTGGTGTTGCGGCCGGGAGCGGAATGACGGCCCGCTGCGCAGTGCGCGGCGGGGCGGATTTTATTCTTGCGCTCAGTGCCGGGCATTTTCGTCAGATTGGGCTGGGGTCATTCTCCAGCCTGCTTTGTTATGCAAACAGTAATGAACTGGTTATGACGTTCGGTACCAGAGAGCTTCTTCCGGCTGCTTCGGATACGCCGGTTATTTTCGGACTGAATGCAACGGATCCGACGATTCGCCTGTATGATTATCTGAAAAAAATTAAGGAGAGAGGGTTTGCGGGAATTAATAATTTCCCTACGGTTGGCCTGATTGACGGGGAGTTCGGAAAAGCACTGGAGCAGGAAGGAATCACCTTTGAACGGGAAGTGGAGGCGGTTCGCCTTGTCAGCTTTCTGGGTCTGTTTACGGTGGCTTTTGTATTTGAAAAGGAACAGGCCAGAGCGATGATTGAAGCGGGAGCAGATGTGATCTGTGTGCACCTCGGATTGACCGTGGGAGGTCATAAGGGAGACCGGAAGTTCGTCTCGATAGAGCTTGCCCGCATGAAAATGGATGATATTATGGATTACTGTGAGAGGCTGAAGCCGGGAATTATTCAGCTTGTGTATGGCGGGCCGATCAGTAAGCCTGAGGATATGCCGTATTTTTACAGAAATCCTTACTGCAGCGGTTATATCGGGGGTTCTGCGTTTGAGAGAATTCCTGTGGAAAAGGCACTGACGGAGACAGTTCAGGCTTTTCGTTCTTATGATGGACGGTTGGAAGCGGAGGATACTGTCTGTCAGAAACTGCTGCGCAGAAGATGTGTGGATGATGTGCAGTTTATGAAGGAGTATATAGAAGAAAAGTTCGGTGAGCCGGTGGTGAAATAATTGGATGTCCACAGAAGAAAATGAAGGCTATATACAATGTGAAAAACTTGCATTGTTAGATATGTCGCTTCGCAGTTACAAGAAAGTGGATAGATTGCCAATTTCAGAAATGATTAATGTATCTGATGCTGTTCAGGGGATTTTTGAATACATTTGATGATTCTAAATTGCCGGGACCGGGCGTCATTATTTCAAATACCACTCATGGCCGGCTCTTTCTATATATAGAGGTTAAAGCCTGATTAATATCTATATATGGAAGCAGAAAACGACAGTAAAAAATGTGACAAAAAAATTGTGAAAAAACTGTTGACAAAGAAAAAAGAGAATGATATTATAATCAAGCTGACCGCAATTGAGACAG
>JALERW010000053.1 GCA_022763925.1 Lachnospiraceae bacterium | reverse complement strand
GCAATATCCTTCGGATCCATTTCCAGCCTGCTCAGGATCTGAAATGCCATCAGCGCCCCATTGTGTGCATGGTCATTCCGGTTTACCGCATTTCCGATATCATGCATATAGCCTGCGATCTGGCACAGATTGATCTCATCTTTGGAATATCCCAGCTTTTCCAGAATCTTTCCCGCCGTTTTTGCAACCTTCATCGCATGCGCCCTCGAATGCTCCGTAAAGCCAAGCACTCCGAGATTCTCATTTCCCTTTTCGATATACGTTAAAATTTCCCTGTTATTTTTTATTTCTTCAAATAATATCTTTGGCATAGAACAGAACTCCCTACTTTCTCATCAGATAAATAATGCTGCCGAAAAATCCAAAGCCTGCTGCCATATAAAGTGCTCCTGTCAGTATATCGGTAATACACGCTTCCCCTATTTTTCCGGTAATACCAACTGCTGCTGTCATCAGCAGAAGTCCCGCCAGAAAAGCGCCGGAAATGGTGCACAGGAAAAAGGCGGTTCTTGTATGAATATGAAGCTTTTCGTGTAAATATTCTGCTGCTTTATAAATACGATCCATAGCACCCTCCACTGTTAATATCATATACATTTCTCTGCGATTCTAAACAGTATAGAAGGGTTATGTAAAACCGGTTTCTTCTTTCTGTAAATTCTGTGTAAAACTCTCCGTCTGGCAGGCAAAAAGCAAAAAGGGACGATTCCGCGAAAGAACCGCCCTTTTCCTTGTTTCCGTATATTTCCTGAAACTCAGAAGCAATTACAGCTGCGGGCCTGCTGATACAAGCGCCTTTCCTGCCGGATTGCTTTCATATTTCCTGAAGTTTTGAATGAATCTCTGAGAGAGATCCTTTGCCTTTGCTTCCCACTCGGAGGCATCCTTATAGGTATCTCTCGGATCCAGGATTCCGGTATCCACACCTTTAAGCTCCGTTGGAACCTCAAAATTGAAGTACGGGATCTTCTTTGTAGGTGAGCTGAGAATATCTCCGTTCAGGATCGCATCAATAATTCCGCGGGTATCCTTGATGGAAATTCTCTTTCCGGTTCCGTTCCATCCGGTGTTGACCAGATATGCCTTTGCCCCGCTCTTCTCCATCTTCTTTACCAGCTCCTCGGCATATTTTGTCGGATGAAGCTCAAGGAAGGCCTGCCCAAAGCATGCCGAGAAGGTAGGCGTCGGCTCGGTGATGCCGCGCTCTGTTCCTGCAAGCTTGGCGGTAAAGCCGGAAAGGAAATAATACTGGGTCTGCTCCGGTGTGAGGATGGATACCGGCGGCAGCACGCCGAACGCATCTGCGGAAAGGAAGATCACATTCTTGGCTTCCGGTGCAGAGGATACCGGCTTTACAATATTGTTAATGTGATTGATGGGATAGGACACACGTGTGTTCTCTGTCACCGACTTATCCGTAAAGTCAATTTTACCCTGCTCATCAACCGTTACATTCTCCAGAAGTGCATTTCTTTTGATCGCGTTATAAATATCCGGCTCTGACTCCTTATCCAGGTTGATTACCTTGGCATAGCAGCCGCCCTCAAAATTGAACACACCCTTGTCATCCCAGCCGTGCTCATCATCACCGATCAGCAGTCTCTTGGGGTCTGTGGAAAGAGTCGTCTTTCCTGTTCCGGACAGACCAAAGAAGATCGCGGTGTTCTCTCCGTTCATATCGGTATTTGCGGAGCAGTGCATGGATGCGATTCCCTTCAGCGGCAGATAGTAATTCATCATGGAGAAAAGACCCTTCTTCATCTCTCCGCCATACCAGGTGTTAATGATTACCTGCTCTCTGCTTGTAATGTTGAACATGACACAGGTTTCGGAATTCAGTCCCAGCTCCTTATAATTTTCAACCTTCGCCTTGGAAGCGTTATAGACAACAAAATCCGGTGTGAAATCTGCAAGCTCTTCCTCTGCCGGCTGAATGAACATGTTCTTTACAAAATGTGCCTGCCAGGCCACTTCCATGATAAAGCGCACTTTCAGTCTCGTATCTTTATTCGCTCCGCAGAAAGCGTCCACCACATAAAGCTTTTTGTTGCAGAGCTCACTGACTGCAATCTGTTTTATCTCAGACCATACCGCTTCGGAAGCCGGATGGTTATCATTCTTGTATTCATCGGTTGTCCACCATACCGTATCCTTTGAATTTTCATCCATTACGATATATTTATCTTTCGGAGAACGTCCCGTATACACTCCGGTCATTACATTTACCGCGTCCAGCTCGGTAAGCTGACCCTTTTCATAGCCGGTAAGCGCAGGGTCCATCTCATCCTGGAACAGCTGTTCATAGCTGGGATTGTAGACGATCTCGGTTGTCCCGATAATTCCGTATTTGTTAAGATCTACTTTGCTCATATTCTTTCTCCTTTTCCATTAATTTTCTCCTGCTTTTTATAATCCTTCACCCGCTTAACATGGTAAATGAAAAAACCGGATTCGTCAACGCCTTTTGGTCAACTGCCGATATTTACAAAAACATTGCAATCGTCGTCTTGCCTTCCCCGACAGAAATTTTTGTATCTGCCGAAACTTCCTTTCCGTTTGCCAGAACAAGTTTTGGCTTTATCTTCGGAAATTCCACGATTCCGTTTCCTTTTGAAGTAACGGTCACGCTGCAGTAATGCTCCGTGTATTCAAAATGCCGGAACCGTCCGGGAATGTCAGAGGAAAAAATAATATTTCCATCCTGCCTCAGTGTCGTAATCTGACCGTCACAGCAGACATCATACAGCTTTCCTTTATATCTGCGGTTTTTCTGTGTAAATGCCATTCCATGAACGGTGCCAAAGTAAAAGCCGTCCCACGGAGTTACTCCGAACTGCTCCATTGTCCAGATCAGCGGAAGCAGCGCAGTCCAGCTGTAGAAGGGCTGGGAATCCACGGTATCGGTCCCGCATCCGGTATAAGGATTAAAGTTCTCATAGCTGCGGCGGTTCTCTTTCCAGTGCTTATCAAAATATTTCACTGCATGATCGGCCAGCTTAAAGGCTTCCTCCTCTTTTCCATATCTGCGAAGACCGATATAAGTCCAGAAAGACTGAGGTGCCCAGGTTCTTCCGCGCCAGTATTTATTTTCTCTGGCGGAGGGATCCTTTGCATTTATGGCAATCAGCGGACACTCCGTAAAAAATTCTTCCTCATTGAAAATATGTTTTATGGATTCCTCAAGCCGCCTTTCATCAGCGGCACCGGCAGCAAGAGGATAAAAGCTGGTGGGACTCGTCAGCCCGTAGCTCCCGTCCAGCAGCCTGTTGCTGTAAATCTTCTCTTCTTCATTCCAGAGCAGTTCATTCATCTCTCTCTTCATGGTATCTGCCAGCTTCAGAAGCGCATCTGCCTCTTCCGTTTTCCCAAGAGCCACAGCTATAAGGGAAGTACACTCGATATCCAGTGCCAGCTGGCTGCTCATTCCCACATCATATAATTCCAGAAGTCCTGTTTCCCGGTCGAAACGGGCCTTATCATACATGGGGCTGTTGTCCATGGCAGTCTCATCCTTTGCAGCCAGTTTAGTTCCCACAAAAGAACCGTCTCCGGTCCTGGTCGTTCCAAGGCGGATCAGATGATTGCTCCCATCGGTGCGTCTGGACAAAAACCATTCCTGCTCTCTTCGAAGGATCGGATAGGCTTTCTTCAGAGAAGAAAGATCCTGGGATACCAGATAATACATCCACAGGCAGAAGGCCAGTACCGGAGGCTGTGTCCGATCCACCCATTTCTGCCAGGGAGACAGCATCCCGGCGAAATTCCCGTCCGGGGTGGAGGCCCAAAGGGCATATTCCAGATTTTCCGCTGCCATCTCCAAATCCCCGGTCAGGGCTGTAAACATGGTCTGGTAACAGGTATCCGAGAAGAACAGATACCAGCCTCCGAAATTCTTATTCCAGGTCTTGGCAATAGAGTTGTAGGTTCGGTCCAGCTCCTTTGAATACATGGCGTTCCAGGCCATTACTTCTGAAACAGCCTCTGTCATGCCGCTGTGCTTTTCATCGGTACCTGTGGGATATTCCTTTAGAGCCAGCTCCTTCTGCTTCTCCCAGCAGGCAAAGAGCTTCAATGCTTTGCGGGCATTCGTATCCGCAGTTTCCTCATCATGGGCAATGGACACTGCCAGGCAGATCTGTGGTGACTGCTCCAGCACAAACCGGCAGGTTGCCCATCCCGGTTCCTTTTCCTTTGGGGATACCGTTGTCTTATAACCCTTATCTGCCATCACATCACCCACTGCATGGGAATTTTCAGCCAAAAGCACATCATAGGGCGGTTCTCCGCAAAATGCGGCAGCGATCCGGTAATTCTCATACGCTCCCGTAATACGGTTATCCCGGTCCACATATATTTCACCATTCTCATTTTCAAAACCCAGGGACACCAGCATATGATAGCGGATTCCCCATTCCAGAGGCTCCTTTACATTAGTCATCCGCAGCAGAACCGTCCAGGGGTCCGCTTTCAGATATTCGATTTCAAATTCTGCATGGGCATGCGTTCCTTTCAGCCGACAGTACCGGCCGGCCGCCTCATGTTCATACAGCCGCATATTCTCATCAAACGGAAACTGGCTGTAGGAGGATTCTGCTTCTGAAAATGCACCGGGAACAATGCAAAACCCGGTTGCAATATGATCCATTCTGGAGCAGGACTGCGGATGCCAGGTGTTCCAATACCGTTCAGATGTAACCATATTTTAATTCTCCTCTCCTGTTTTCACCATTTTATAGTAATGGGTCATCTGCGGATTTGTCCGGAAATAGATTTTCTGTCCTGCCCGCAGATTCTCCGCCTGGATATTGATGCAGGACAAAGTCAGCTCCAGCCCGCACAGATCCACGCGCAGACGGCAGGTCTCCCCGGTAAATATAATATTCTTAATTATACATTCCGCAGCGTTTTCCGAAGGATCTTCAGAAATGCTCACCTGCTCCCCTCGGATCGCCAGCGCTACCTGCTCTCCCACATGGAAAGCCTCATCCTTCCTTACTTCAAATCGCCATCCCTCGCCGGCCACATACCAGCGGCAGTCCGCCTTTTCCTGATCATGGGTCACAAAAATCGTTGTAATTCCAACCTGCTTCTGGATCCGTCGGATCTCATACTGCATCTCTGCCCGGATCTTCCGGTCCAGCGCAGACAGAGGCTCATCCAGCAGAAGAATATCCGGCTCCACAATCAGCGCCCTTGCAAGAGCAACTCTCTGCTGCTGTCCTCCGGAAAGCTGAGTCACCTTCCGATCCATCATGCCCTCCAGACCAATCAGTGAAATATATTTTTCCACCTGCTCACGAATCTTATCTTTGGGAACTTTCCTTATCTTTAACCCATACGCAATATTATTGTATACCGTCATATGCGGGATCAGCGCATAATTCTGAAATACCACACCGATATTCCGCTTTTCCACGGGAATCGGCGTCAGATTCTTCTCGCCCACAAAAATATTTCCCTCATCCGCATACTCCAGACCCGCAATGATCCGGAGAAGTGTCGTCTTTCCACAGCCGGAGGGGCCCAGAAGGGAGAGCAGATGCCCGTCCTTTACCTGAAAGGAAATATCTTTCAGAACGCATGTATTACCAAATGATTTTGATATGTTCTCAACTTTGATCTCTGACATTAGTTACCCTCCTTCTGTCCCTGGCCGAAAAGCTGGCCTGCATCAACACCTGCTTTATTCATCACAAAAATGATCCCTGCAATAACAGCTGTCAATATCGCCGCGATCGCATTGATATCCGGGCTGTAGCCGGCACGTATCGTGGTGTAGATCAGCATCGGCAGCGTATTGGTGCCGAAGGGCGCCAGATAATACTGGATGGAAAAGCAGTTAAAACACAGGATAAATGACATCAAAAGGCCCGACAGCACCGCAGGGAAAATCATCGGAAAGGTGACATCCCGGAAGATGCGAAATCCGGAGGCGCCCAGTGTCCTTGCTGCCTCCTCAGGATACCGGTCCATCGTCATGACACGCGAATAGGTAATCAGGAACGAATGGGGCATTACAGCGATCAGACAGCCAAAAAACAGACTTGAAAAGGATTTCCCGATGCCCAGCAGGTTAAACAGCAAAAGAAGTGACACCGCCTGAACCAGCCATGGAATAATGACCGGAATATTCATCAGTGTCGGAAATGTTTTGTTCCATTTTTTCGACAGCCGGCGCAGGGCCAGAGATGCCGTCACTCCAAGCGCAGCTGCAGTCAGGCTGACGATCAGGCTGAACCAGAAGGAATATGCCGTGGCCGAAAGCAGGCTCGCAGACTCAAACAGCTGCCGGTACCATGTTAACGTAAATTCAAAGGGCAGTGTTCCATATTTTGACGTATTGAATGACATGATAATAATTGCCAGTATGGGAAACAGCAGGATAAACATGGTAATGCCCAGCCACAGGAGCATGACTGCATGAAATCTGCCTGGATTTTTGTGCTTTTTGTTCTTTCTCATGGTCATCCTCCGATCCTTCTTTCCGCGGCACTCATCACTGTTCGGATCACGGCAAGCGTGACTGCCATGACAATCAAAAATACAAGTGACAGCGCAGCTCCGTAGCCCATATTCATGGATGTGGTAAACTGAGAGTCAATCAGATTTCCGATCATCATGCTGTACGGGCCTCCGGCAATGTTGGGCTCCACAAAGCTCCCGGCAGCCGGAATCATTACGATCAGGATACCGGTCATCAGCCCGGAAAAGCTCTGGGGAAGCACCACGTGAATAAAGGTCTGAAAACGGTTTGCTCCCAGCGTATGAGAGGCCGCAATGACATTTACGTCTATTTTTTCCAGACAGGAATATAAACTTAAGATCATATACGGCAGATACTCATACACCAGTACAACAATAACCATGGAATTCGTATACATAATGGATGTCCCCGCAGGAACGATCCCGAGTTTCACCAGCGGGGTCATCAGCAGACCGTTTGCCTGCATTAATGTCATAAAAGAATAAATCAGCAGAAGCTGTGAAGTAAATGCAGGAATGATTGAAATCATAACAAGGGCGCTCCGGTATTTTTCCGGAACGATCTTCGCGATCGCCCAGGCAGCCGGATATCCGATCAAAATGCACAGCAGCGTAACAAGCACCGCGATCCCGAAGGATTTCAACATCAGCTTTCCGACCATGAACGATGTAAATGCCTCAATAATATTATTTACCGTATATCCTGCAATTCCGTTAAGTGTAGACACGTTCCCGTCTGCAAAACTGAAAAATACCAGCATGCACAGCGGCACAATGCTCATGGAAAATAAAACTGCTGCCGATGGCCAGATGAACTGTCTTGTTAACGATTTTTGCTGTTTTGATTTCATCGTGTAGCTACAACCCCTTTACGATTATCAGCTGCCTGCTTTTATCTTATCCCAGGCACTCGTCCATGTTTTCAATGTCTCGTCATCCAACGGATGTGCCAGATGGATATTGGACGGAGCTTCCGGATAGATCCATAAAGACTGTTTCGCTTCATCGGTCAGATTTTCTGTAACGGTTGTATTTACCGGGCAGTAAACCTGGCCCTCTCCAGTTGCCATGCTGTTCTGGAACTGTTCTCCCGTACAGTAATCGATCCATTTCATTGCCAGATCCTCATGCTTGGTATCCTTTACGATGCACCAGTAATCACACCAGCCCACCGTACCTTCCTCCGGATAAACATATTTAATATTCATACCTTCACTCTGAAGCTCCGTCGCAATGGATCCCCAGACATTTCCGATTGCCACTTCACCGGAAGTAAATGCCTTGATAAAATCATCATGACTTGTCCAGAAGGTTTTAATGTTGCTCTTTAAATCACCCAGCGCGCCTTCTACTTTCTCCATATCCGGATTGCCGGGATCCTCCCCTATGTACATTGCTGCTGTACGGATCGCCGTATCATATTCATTCTCCAGGGTTACCATCCCTGCATATTTGGGATCCCAAAAAGCCGACCAGCTGGTGATTTCCTCTTCAATCACATCTGCATTGTAGAATAAAGAAGTTGTTCCCCATACCCACGGAACACCGATAATATTTCCGTCTGCATCCTTTACCTCATCAATGGTCCGGAAATCTTCCCGCAGATTCTCATAATTCTGAAGCTTGCTCACGTCGATAGTCTGAAGCACGCCCGCATTCTGATACTGCTGTAAATATAAGGGATTGATACAGACCACATCAATGTTTCCGGTTCCGCCGTTTTCCAGGACGGACATTAATTCCGGAATGGAACTGATGAAATAATGCTCCACCTCACAGCCGTACAGCTCTTCAAATGCCGGTTCTCCATATTCGGCATCGGTTGCATAGGACTGCCAGTTGGCAACTACCAGCTTCTCCTTTTCACCAGGAGCTTCTCCCTTCTCCTTAGATCCGCTGTTTGCCTGCTCCGAAGAAGAATTTCCGCATGCACTTGTAAACACCATGGCGCAGACAAGCAGCATAACCATCAGTAAACTTGATATTGTTTTCTTTCTTTTCATAACGATACCTCCGCTTTATTTATCCTATAATATGCAGCTCCATATATCGGATTAAAAGATACATGCTGACTGCATAATTATATTCGCATAGGGATGATTCTCTCCGGTACGCACAATTGCCGCACACGAAGCTGTAAGCTCCTTAAATTCCTTATGTGGAATGAGCTCTATCGGTATTTCCGAAAAACGCGCCTTCATCTCCTCATACAAAGAGGCATTTTTTTCCACAACTTCAGACGCTGCTGTAACTTTCTCCGCCTCGAAATGTTCCATAATCACATCCAGAACCTCCAGAAATGACGGACTTCCCAGTTTTACAGCAAGATCAACTACCTCTACCCCTTTGGGAATCGGAAGGCCGCAGTCTCCGATACAGATGCAGTCTGTGTGACGCATATTTCCCAGTATGCGGTTCAGTTCTCCGTTTAATATTCCTCCCTTATACATTACTGTACACTCCTTTTCCTTTTCTATATAAAATGACACAAAGGAATATCATCTATAAAGACAGCAGTTTCATAACTGTAAAGACAATATATTTTCATGAAGAACAAAACGGTTTGTTACTTTTTATATTTGTTAGCTTGTGATAAAATAAACATACATCATACTTTTGGGGGATTTTTATGGAAAAAAAGAGAAAGTATCTGGTCATGTTCCTGATTCCGTCATTGGCCGGTATTCTACTATTCATGGTTCCGATCCGGTTTGGCCCGAAAGGATTTTTTGATCCGGAAGGTGATCTGACCGTTATTGTAAAACTCATCGCAGACGGAATGAAAAATGGAATCGGCTATCATAATGTCGCGCTTCTCTGTGCCGCTATTTTGACGATTTCCGCTGTCATGGCAGTTATCAGCCTTGCAAAACCACGCTTTATAATGGAAAACCCTCTGCTCAAAGACTGTTTTGCATGCTCACCTGTATGGGTACTTATTCGTGCTGCAGGATGCCTTTTTGTATGGATGACCTGGATATACGGTGGAGATTTTTCCGGTAAAGAATCTTCCTCTGCCCTTATAAACGCCATAGCCGGAGCTGACCAGGGTGCATTGGCTTATGATCTCATTATCGGTCTTGTTTTTGTGTTTCTGATTGCAAGCTATCTCCTTCCCCTGCTGACGGATTTCGGTCTGTTGGAATATGTCGGTGCTCTTTTGACCAAATTCATGCGCCCGGTTTTTGGTGTTCCCGGACGGGCAGCTGTTGACTGTATTACGTCCTGGATCGGTGACGGTACTTTAGGCGTTATGCTTACCTGTAATCAGTATCTTGGCGGATATTACAGCGCAAAAGAAGCAGCCATTATTTCTACCCTGTTTTCAGCCGTGTCCATTACCTTTTCACTGGTTGTACTGGATGAGGTGGGACTTACCTCGATGTTTGGCATTTATTATCTTCTCATCTGTTTCGTCGGTGTGGTATGTGCTTTTATCTGCCCCAGGATCTATCCTCTTTGCAGAAAGAAAAACACCTATCTTGTAGAGGGAAACGCAATGCCGGATGACCTTCCGGAAGGATACAAAAGCTCACATGCCTATGGTATGGATCTTGCAATAAAGCGCGTATCCGACTTCAAAGGAGTGGGTGATTTTCTCCTCTCCGGCACAAAAAACTGTTTAACTATGTGGTTCAGCATTCTCCCTACGGTTATGTCTGTTGGTACCCTGGCTCTGATCATCGCCAATTTCACACCTGTTTTTGACTGGCTGGGTATTCCCTTTTACCCGCTTCTGGAATTTCTTCATGTACCGGAAGCAATGGCTGCCGCGAAAACTATGGTTGTTGGCTTTACTGATATGTTCACCCCGGCAATTCTGATCGCCGGCTGCCAGGATGCGATGACCCGCTTTATTGTAGCGGTCATATCCATCACCCAGGTGCTGTTTCTCGATGAGGTCGGTGGACTGATCCTCAGCTCCAGGATCCCCATCAACCTGGGCGAATTGTTTGTAATCTTTATTGAAAGAACTATTATCAGTATTCTGATCGTTGTTCCGATTTCTCATCTGTTATTTTGATAATATTTTTACAGTATATATACACTTCCGTCCTCTGTTGACAGGGAGGATGATCTCCCTGTCAATCTGCCTTTACTTCCGGGATTCCAGCCACACTGGTCAGTAATGAGATAATTCCAGACAGTGCAGAGGCTGACGCTACCATTTTCCAATCCACAGCGCCCATAGCCGCAGCTGTCCCAATCGTGGCAACTGCAGTCTGTGCTGCAGTCTTAACCGCCCGGATACCGGCAGCCTTACACCATTTCACAGTATCTACATCCGGTTTCAATACACAATTCTTAAACATGCTGCTTCTCCTATCTCCTGTTACTATATTTAATGCACAAAAATAAGACCTGTTACGGTCTTACTCTGAAAATCCCAAAAAAGCCCCTACAATCGCTTGTAAGGGCTTCTGTTTGCTTTAATGAGACATCGGGGATTCGAACCCCGGACAACTTGATTAAAAGTCAAGTGCTCTACCGACTGAGCTAATATCCCATGGCTGTAATACAGTCAACGCCCAGAGCCGGAATCGAACGAGCGACACGAGGATTTTCAGTCCTCTGCTCTACCAACTGAGCTATCTGGGCAAATTGGAAAGTACCAATAGAGTTGCGGGGGCAGGATTTG
>JALERW010000032.1 GCA_022763925.1 Lachnospiraceae bacterium | reverse complement strand
TCATCGCCAGATCATTATAGCTGTCCCCCGCCGCAATGGTATCGTATCCGATGGACTGAAGTGCCTTAACCGTACTCAGCTTGGAATTTTCGATCCGCATTTTAAAGCCGGTGATCTCCCCGCCGGGAGCCACCTCCAGCGAATTGCAGAAAATCGTGGGCCAGCCCAGCTTCTCCATAAGCGGTGTGGCAAACTGGGTAAAGGTGTCGCTGATAATGATCACCTGGGTGAAGGAACGGAGCTCATCAAGGAACTCCTTCGCACCGGGCAGCGGATCGATCGTTGCAATAGTATCCTGGATTTCTTTAAGTCCCAGACCGTGCTCCTTCAAAATGCCGAGCCGCCATTTCATCAGCTTGTCATAATCCGGCTCATCCCTCGTCGTCCGTTTCAGCTCAGGGATTCCGCTGGCCTTTGAAAATGCGATCCAGATCTCCGGCACCAGCACGCCTTCCAGATCCAAACATGTGATATACATTGATTCTTTCCTCCTGAAAATTCATACTGATTAAAATCATATCGTATTTACTCCAATTATTCAAGCAGTTTTGTCAATCTCCCGCGGTCATTTGTCATTTCTTCGCGGTCACTCAGGAGGAAGCCTGTCTTTCCTGTCCGTTCAGGCCATCAAGCTATGGTGAATCGTCCGGTATCTATCTGGGATTCGGTGAGTAGGCCGCCCGCTCTCCGCCGATATATTTTAATCTTGTGCGGGCACATACCACATGGGCTGCTCCAATGTTTTTTACCGAGGTGCGTACCGGAACTGCCACCGGGGCAAGATGCATGCCGATCAGCGTATCGCCGATATCGATTCCCGCCTGAGCCTTCAGTTCCTCCACGGAAACGGCACATTCCATACCGTAATAAGCAGCCGTTGCAAAGGAACCGCCCGCCTTCAGCTGAGGTACCACATTGACCCTGGGCAGGCCATATGCCTTCGCCGCCTCTTTTTCCACGATGAGCGCTCTGTTCAGATGCTCACAGCACTGAGCTGCCAGATAGATCTTCTTTTCCCGACATGCCTGATACAGCGTCTCAAAAACGGCTCTCCCGACCTCTTCACTGGACCAGGAGCCGATTTTATGGCTGGCAATCTCGCTGGAGGAGCAACCCACCACCAGGATATCTCCCTCTTCCAGCTTTGCCGCATCCCACAGCTCATCGAAAACCGCCTTTGCCTGCCCTTTGATTTCTTCTATTCTGTCAAATTTTTCTTCTGAAATTCCCTTCATCACGTTCGTCTCCTTCTGCAAAAATTTTCTGCCGTTTCTTATTATAATCACAATTGCGCCGGATATCAATGCTCCGGCGCAAAAATGCCCAAAAAGCGCTTTTCCCATCCCTTGCACCACATAAATTTACACAAATTTTCAAAATCCGCGGATTCCTTGTTTAAAAATCCCTTCATCTATTGTATAGTAATAAGTAATTAATTTAAGAATATCATAGCGAGGTGTACCACATGAAACCCATGAAGGAAGGAAAAGTCCGTGAGATTTACGACAACGGCGACAGCCTGATCATGGTCGCTACCGACCGGATCAGCTGCTTTGATGTGATCTTAAACAATACTGTAACAAAAAAGGGAACGGTCCTGACCCAGATGTCCAAATTCTGGTTTGACCTGACCAAAGATATTCTTCCCAATCATATGATCTCCACCGATGTGAAGGATATGCCTGAATTTTTCCAGCAGCCCAGATTCGACGGAAACAGCATGATGTGCAAAAAGCTGAACATGCTTCCTCTGGAGTGCATCGTCCGCGGTTACATCACTGGAAGCGGTTGGGCCAGCTATCAGAAGGACGGCACCGTATGCGGCATCCGCCTGCCCGAGGGCTTAAAGGAATCCGACAAGCTGCCGGAGCCCATTTATACCCCTTCCACCAAGGCAGAGATCGGTGACCATGATGAAAATATCTCTTATGAGCAGAGCATTGCCCATCTGGAGAAATATTTCCCCGGCAAGGGTGAGGAGTACGCCTCCACGCTCCGCGACTGTACCATCGCCCTCTACAAAAAATGCGCCGATTATGCCCTGAGCCGCGGCATCATCATTGCCGACACCAAATTTGAATTTGGTCTCGACGAGGAAGGCAACATTGTCATCGGCGACGAGATGCTCACCCCCGACAGCTCCCGGTTCTGGCCTGCCGACGGATATGAGCCCGGCCATGGACAGCCCTCCTTCGACAAGCAGTTCGCCCGCGACTGGCTGAAGGCAAACCCCGGCAACGACTGGACCCTGCCCCAGGACATCGTGGACAAAACCATCGGCAAGTATCTCCAGGCCTATGAGATGCTGACCGGCGAAAAGCTGTAAATTCTGATTCTACAAAAAATCGAGCAGCACTTCCGGTGTGAGATCAAAGAATCTCCGCCGGAGCGCTGCTCCTTCTTTTTTCAGACCCGAATCTGAAACATTCCATGTCTGTTGCAGTAAACATAAAGCAATCCGTGCCCTTTTTTTCTGAATCTCACCGAAATATCCTGCTCCGGATATAATTTCACGACCTCCACGCTTTCCGCTGTGACATAGGCCACAAAGGACACATAATGCTTTTTCTCCATGGGATGATCCAGGAACAAATGATACTCCAGATCCACCTCTTCCAAATGAATTTCATGCTCTTTATCGCAGGACTGCGGCTCCTCGCCCGGCAGAGTGACTCCGCAGCAGGAAAAAGAGCCCAGTCCCACTGATGTTATCACATTTCCACAGATCGGGCACACAAAGAAATGCATTTTCTTCATATTTCCCGACGGATTTTCATTTTCCTTCAGATCGCCGGTCAGCAGCTCGGCGATGGATACCCCCAGAGCCTTCGCCAGATCTTCGATAACCACCACATCCGGAAACCCTTTTCCGGTTTCCCATTTCGATACCGTTTTATCGCTGACACAGATCTTTTCCGCCAGTTCCCTCTGGGTGAACCTGCGCTTCTCCCGCAATTCCCTGATGGTCTTTCCGTTTACATAACTCATAATGCTTCCTCCTTTATGGAAAAAT
>JALERW010000029.1 GCA_022763925.1 Lachnospiraceae bacterium | reverse complement strand
TTCAGCGTGTTTGGATGTGTTCAGGACGACGATATGCAGGAGCTGTTTGATATGGTTATGGACAGCGATCTTCTGGTTTTTGCCACTCCGATCTACTCCTGGTACTGCACTCCGCCCATGAAGGCGCTGCTGGATCGTCTGGTATATGGTATGAATAAATATTATGGAGAAGTAAAGGGCCCATCCCTCTGGGCAGGAAAAAAGGTGGCATTGCTTACGACCTGCGGTTACCGGCCCGAGAAGGGAGCTGATCTGTGGGAGGAGGGCATCCGCCGTTACTGCCGTCACAGCGGCCTGATCTACCTTGGGATGCTCTCAGAAAGACACCTGGGATATGGCACTGTGTTTATGGATGAAACAAAGGCCTCACATGCGGAAGCCTTTGCTTCCCTGGTTGCAAATAGCATATAGTATAAGTGATCAGTCTTCCTCTGCCTGAAAGGCTTCCAGATCAATGCTTTTTCCGTCTCTCCAGATCCGCTCAATATCGTAGAACAGTCTGTTTTCCCGGTCAAATACATGAACAATGATATCCTGATAATCCATCAGCACCCAGTTTGCGGTATCATAGCCTTCGATCTGTCTGGGACTTTTTCCTTCCCGCCCCAGTGTCTCCTCCACATGATCGATCAGCGCCTGTATCTGGCTGCGGTTGCTTCCGCTGGCAATGATAAAATAATCGGCGATGACAGAAACGTCGGAAATATCAATGATGCGGATATCCTCGGCCTTTTTGTCTTCCAGTGCCTTTACGGTGAGTCTTGCAAGCTTCTTTGTATCGTTCATAAATTCTCCTTCTCTGATGCTTCTTCAGGCTTTTCCCGGTTCATATAGAAATCCAGTACCGCCTGTGTGGTAGGGTCAATCTGCTGATCTGTACTTTTAAGATAATCCAGGGTATCCTCAAGAATACAGATCAGCGCCTGATCAAGATCCCGAAAGGCCAGAGCACGTATCCTGGGAAGTCCGGGGGCGCGGTCTCTTCCGGGTTCAATATAATCGGCGATGAAAACAATTTTGTCCAGCATGGACATATCCGGTTTGCCGGTCGTATGGCAGGCAATTGCGCTTAAGATCTCCGGATCCTCCACACCATATTCTTCCCTGGCCATATAGGAGCCAAGCTTGGCATGGAGCAGAAACGGCGCCTTTTTCTCGGCCGGCGTAATTTCAATCCCATATTTTTTACAGAGGCGAAGCTTTCCGTCATTGGGGATGCATTTTGCACAGTCGTGCAAAAGTCCGGCGGTCAGTGCCTTGTTCATATCACAGCCGTAACGCATGGCCAGACAGGCGGCGGTATCCATCACTCCGATCGTGTGCTCGTATCGGGCCTTGTCCAGCTCTTTTTTCAGCTGCTTTCTTATTTTTCTGTTGTCATATTCCTGCATGTCAAATCCTTCTTCGTCGTTATTTAACAGTATAAACCATGTTCTCTGATATACTGATACACCGCTTCCGGAAGAAGGTGTCCCGGCAAAGGCCCGGATTCCTCCGAAAGCAGCTCCCGGATATGGGTGGAAGAAATATCATAGAACGGCGTATCAATAAAATCGATGCGTGCTCCCAGCGCTCTCCGGAGCTCCTCCGCCTTTCGGTACAGTGCGTCATCCGGCCGGTGCGCCTGATGGCGGCAGGCAACCAGGAGAAAGGCACAGGAGCAGATTTCCTCGGGATGCAGCCAGTGCTCAAAGCTGTAAAGGGAATCGGCACCAAGCAGAAAGAAAAAGCTGCAGTCCGGATACATCCGGCACAGTGCATGAAGCGTCTGACAGGTATAGCTTACCCCTTTTTTCTCCAGTTCATAGGTGCACAGGGAAAAATACGGAATCCCCCGGATAGCGAGCCGGATCATCTGTGCCCGGTCAGCGGCACTGGCGGAAGAAATCCCCTGCTTAAACGGCTGTATACCCGCAGGCATGAACCATACCTCATCCAGGCCGAACTGTTCATATGCCTTTTTTGCAATGCCAAGATGTCCGCTGTGGACGGGGTTAAAGCTGCCGCCCAGAATTCCGATGCGTCTCTTTTTTTTGGATATTGCTTCCGAATGTATTTCTTTCATGCGGAAAACTCCTTTGTATTCTGACCAATGCTATGGAAGAAGGATTTTCTTTTTATTATCTTTTCCTTCTCTGTAAAGAACGATTCTTTTTCCGATCACCTGAACGACCTGGGCATGTGTGCGCTCTGCTACGATCTGCGCCAGCTCTCTGGGATCATCCATACAGTTGTTGAGAACACTGATTTTGATCAGCTCCCTGGCTGCCAGGGCTTCAGAAATTGCCTGGGTGTTTTCCGGGGTAAGGCTTGCCTTTCCAATCTGAAAAATCGGTTCCATTGTCTGCGCAAGACTTTTTAAATAGGCTCTCTGTTTGCTTGTCATACATTATCTCCTCTTCCGTTCCCGGACTATTTGTAGTAATCAAATTCCAGTCCGTACATTCGGACCGTATCTCCTTCCTGAATGCCGGCTTCCTCAAGCTCATTCAGAATTCCGGTATCCTTCAGGAAATTCTGGAAGAACCGGAAGCCCTTCTCAGAATCCAGGTTGGTATAGCCGAGCATTTTTTCAATCTTCGGTCCTTCCACCAGATAGACATGCTCCTCCTCTTCGGATTTCACAACAGTGTAAGGAAGATCCTCATACTCCATGGCCAGCTCAGGGAAATATTCCTGTTCAAATACGACCGGAGCTTCATCCAGTCCGTCCAGCATTTCCCGGACATGGTAGAGAAGCCCGTCAAGCCCCTGGCCGCTGACTGCGGATATGGGGAAGACGCGGATGCCCTTTGGCTCAAATTCCCCTCGGAGCCGTTCCAATGCGTCATTGTCTTCGTCATAAATGGCGTCAATCTTATTGGCTGCAATGACCTGGGGTCTTGCCGCAATATCCGGATTGTATGCGTTAAGCTCCGCATTGATCTTGTAAATATCATCCACCGGATCTCTTCCCTCTGTGGAAGCTGCATCCACCATGTGAATGATCACCTTGGTACGCTCAATGTGGCGAAGGAATTCATGCCCAAGCCCCACTCCCTCGGAGGCCCCCTCGATAAGCCCGGGGATATCGGCAATCACAAATCCTCTGGAGCCCGGAAGATCCACGACCCCCAGGTTCGGATTCAGTGTTGTAAAATGATAATTGGCGATCTTCGGGCGTGCATTGGTCACCCGGGAAAGAAGCGTGGACTTGCCCACGTTCGGGAACCCGACAAGTCCCACATCGGCAATCACCTTCAGCTCCAGCGTCACCCACAGCTCTCTGGCCGGCTGTCCCGGCTGGGCATATTTGGGCACCTGCATGGTGGCGGTTGCAAAATGCATATTCCCGAGGCCGCCCTTTCCGCCCTTTAAAATAATCTGCCGGCTGTTTTTGGCGGACATATCCGCAATGACCTTTCCAGATTCTGCCTCACGGATGATGGTTCCCGGAGGGACCTTCAGGACAATATCTGCGCCATCCTTTCCGTGGCAGCGGCGCTTGCCGCCCTCCTCTCCGTTCTGGGCAGAGAATTTTGTCCTATGCCGGTAATCATACAGGGTATTGAGGCCTTCATCCACTTCAAAAATCACATCGCCGCCCCGTCCGCCGTCACCGCCGTCCGGACCGCCGTTCGGTACATAGAGCTCTCTTCGGAAGCTTACATGCCCGTCTCCGCCTTTTCCTGCCCGTATAAATATTTTTGCTCTGTCTGCAAACATTTCACAGCCTCCTTTCTTTGAGGTAAAAAAGGCTTCAAACCCTATGATTTGAAGCCTTCATGCTGCTTATTCCGTCTGTATTATTCTGCTGTCGGGTAGATAGACACCTGTTTCTTGTCTCTGCCCTTTCTCTCGAATCTTACAACACCGTCAACCAGTGCGAATAACGTATCATCTCCGCCGCGTCCTACGTTCACACCCGGATGGATCTTTGTTCCGCGCTGTCTGTAAAGAATATTGCCGGCTTTCACAAACTGTCCGTCTGCTCTCTTCGCACCTAATCTCTTGGACTCGGAATCTCTTCCGTTCTTGGTGGAACCAACTCCCTTTTTATGTGCGAAAAACTGAAGGTTCATATTTAACATCGTCTTACACCTCCTTGAATATAAGTCGAATATAATCTGCATTTTCTTTTTCAATTGCTTCAAGCCCCAGGATACATCCGTCAAAAAGAAGGACCGCATCATGTCCGGGGGTATGCTGAAATTTGAACTCCATCAGCCCCAGTTCCTCATCGGACCGGATCACCAGATCCTCATCCGTATAGGCTTCCAGGGAATTCACAAGGTTCGTGACCAGCGCGGATACCGCGGCACATATAATATCGCTGCCGTATTCGGCATAACCGGCATGTCCGAACACCCGGAGTCCTTTCACTGTCTGATCAGCAGCTCTCCTGTAAACCGTTACACGAATCATAACCGTCTTCGGACAGATTAAGCGTTGATCTTTTCGATCTTAACCTGTGTGTACTGCTGTCTGTGACCGTTTTTCTTGTGATATCCAGATTTTCTCTTGTACTTGTAAACGATAACCTTTTTGGCCTTACCGTTTGCAATCACTGATGCAGTTACGGTTGCATTGGCTACGTCATCTCCAACCTTCAGACCATCATTGCTTACAGCAAGCACCTGATCAAAGGTGTAGGTGTCGCCAGCTTCTGCGCCGAGCTTTTCCACTTTAATGATATCGCCTTCAGCTACTTTGTACTGTTTACCACCTGTTGCAATAATTGCGTACATATGGCACCTCCTATTATCATTACTCGCCAACTTCGGTGTGTCCGCAAGGACATCTTATAACCCCATTGTGCGGCATCCGTTATATATTACCATCCGGCATCTCTTCTGTCAAGGAAAATCTTAAAAAAATTCATTTTCAGCCCTTCAGAGTATCCGCAAGCGGCTTGCGCACCTTTTTTCGTGTGATCTCTGCCAGACCAAGCTTTGTGAAATCCACAAAATCCGTTTTTACGGGATCCTGTCTGAGATGCGTCTTCAGAATGGAAATCAGCTCTGTGATATGATCCGGATCCTTCATATCAATGAAATCAATGAGGATGATCCCGGACAGATTCCGAAGCCGCATCTGGCGGGCCGCTTCCTCTGCCGCCTCCTTATTGATCTTCCGGAAGGTCTCTCCTGCCTTTTTATTCCCTTCATATTTGCCCGTATTCACGTCAATGACCGTCAGGGCTTCCGTTGGCTGGATCACGAGATAACCGCCGGATTTCAGCCATACACGCTCTTTCAGGGCATCATGAACTGCTTTCTCAAGGGACTAAAGCTTTCGAAGCGGAAGTATGGGGTCATCATAAAAGCGAAGCTGTACGGCAATATCTGCCGGCTGCTCCGCTAAAAAGCGTTCGGCAGCGCATTTCACGTCCGGAAGATCTGTGATGATCTCATCCAGTGTACTTAAATTTAAACTGCGCATCTCCAGGAGAAGCTCCTCTTCTCCTCGTTCAATACAGGAAAAGCAGCTTCGGCTGACTGCCTTTTGCTTCAACGTTTCATATCTTTGCTCCAGCTCTTTTGCCTCTTTTCGAATGAGGGCTTCCCCGGCGCTTCCTGCATTTGTACGCAGAATAAAACCATATTCCTCTGTTACAAGATCTCCGAAAGCGGTCTTAAGCTCCTCCTTACGGGCAGGGGAAAGCTTTCCGGAAACGCCTAGCATGCATTTGCCGGGGGTCAGTATGAGGTAGGTGCCGACCAGGGAAAGTCGTCCCGTGGCCCCCGGCAGCTTGGTTTTTAAGGCTTCCTTTGTCACCTGCACCAGAAGTTCATCTCCCGGACGGGGCTTCGGACACCCTGTCCCGGCAGGTCTTCCCCTCCACGGATCCGGACGGCTGGTATAAATGGCATGAGAAAGCTCCTCCAGTGGAACATAGCAGAGCTGTCCCCCTTCGATTTCCACAAAAGCCGCGTGGATATTTTCCGCAATATTCTGGATTTTCCCGATATAAATATTCCCAAGGAGCTGCTGCCCGGCAGACTGCACCGCACAGATCTGCATGACACGCCCGTCCTTTACCTGAAACAGAAACTGCCTTTTCGGATACTCCGGCAGGGTTGTTATCACAAATTTCTGCATACTGAACGCTCCTTTAAATATCTTCTCCAAAGTCATCCAGGGACCGGTATACCGGCTGCTCTTCGGTTCCGGTATTGGCAAGAAGATCTTTTCGGTGGATCAAAAGGGCATGGGGCTTCATCTCCTGGCCGATGGAAGAAAAGAATGCCTCCATCACCAGCTCCGGCTTAATATTTTCTGCGCTTCCTGCGGTCAGCCGCATGAAAACAGTGTCGTCAGACGGAAAGGAAAGCTCGTGAATATGGGGCTTTAAGTCCACTTCCCGCTCGCTCTTTTTCGTCTTTTTGGTAATAAAAACAGATGGCTGATTATAAAAATCCAGAAGCTTATTCTGCCAGTCTGTATCAGGATGCGGACCCGCTGTATCTGCTGATAAAAGTGCGGGGCCCATGCCCTCCCGGAAGCTTACCGTATAATCCGCGGCTGCTACACTGGACATGGCATTCTGACTTTTCTCCGGAAGTTCGCGGTAGCTTAAGACATCGATCCCTTCCGCCATGACGGCATTCAGCCGCCGGATGCTCTCTTTGCTGGAATCGGTATGTCCCACCTCAATATCCATGTATTCCCCTTCACTGGTAAGGCCGACCCCCAGAGGAGACGCAAAGGACATGATCTGATGGGGACTGTATCCGGAAGAATAGAGAATATCAATATCCGCCCGCCTCAGAGCCTTCTGAAAATAACGCATTACATCCAGGTGACCGATGAATTTCAGCACCCCGTATTTTGAAAAACGAATCCGGATCTTCATCTGGCCCTCCTCCCTTCTATGCAGACGCCCTCCTGGTATACTGCCGCACCGCAGCCGGAACAGGATCTCCGGCAATTTTCCGTAATTTCTCCTCTTTTGGCCTTCTCCCATTCCCTCTTAAGAAATTCTTTGGATACTCCGCAGGAGATAAAATCCCATGGGAAGACCTCATCCAGGGAACGTTCACGGCTGGTATAAAAATCCATGGAAAGACCGCAGCGTTCAAAGGACGCAAGCCAGGTATCATAATGGAAATATTCGGTCCAGGAATCGAACATGCAGCCATGTCGGTAAGCATCCAGAAGTACAGCGCAAAGCCGTCGGTCTCCGCGTGAAAATACGCCCTCCAGCATGGTAAGATCCGCATCATGCCAGTTATAGCGCAGGCTCTTGCGGTTCAGCTCCTCCTTCATCGTCTGATTTACAATCCGGGCCTTATCCAGGAATTCCTTTGCTGTATTCATGGGAGCCCACTGGAACGGAGTGAAGGGCTTCGGAACAAAGAAGGAGGTGCTGGCCGTGATCTGGCACTTACCGCTTCGCTTTTCCTTCGGCACCTCATCGTAATAGCGTCTGGCAATCCGGTCGGAAAGATGCATGATTTCCTGAATATCTTCCGTGGTCTCACCGGGAAGCCCCAGCATAAAATACAGCTTGACCTTATTCCAGCCGCCCTGGAAAGCCTTGGCTGCACCCTCCAGAATATCCTCCTCGGTCAGCCCCTTATTGATAACATTGCGCATTCTCTGGGAACCGGCTTCCGGAGCAAAGGTGAGGCTGCTCTTTCGCACGTCCTGTACCTTGCTCATCACATCCAGGGAGAAAGCGTCGATCCGAAGAGAAGGCAGGGAAATATTGATGCCCTTTCCGTGAAATTCCTCAATCAGAAAGCTGACCAGCTCTTTCAATTGTGTATAGTCACTGGAGCTTAAGGAGCTGAGGGAGATTTCCTCATGCCCGGTACTTTTCAGCATGGTTACCGCTGCCTGCTTCAGCATCGCAACGTCCCGCTCCCGTGTGGGCCGGTAAATCATTCCGGCCTGGCAGAACCGGCAGCCCCGGATACAGCCTCTCATGATCTCCAGAACCACCCGGTCCTGGGTGACCTTCAGATAAGGGACGATCGGCTTCTTCGGATAGCATGCCCCGGTAAGGTCAGAAACCATTTCCTTCTGAACCGTGGCAGGTACATCCGCTCCTGCCCTGCGTATCTTTAGAATGGTTCCATCCTCGCGGTATACCGGCTCATACAGGGAAGGCACATAAATGCCGGGGACATGGCTGGCAGCCCGAAGAAACACCTTCCGGTCCGCCCCTTCCTTTCGCATCCTTTTATAAAGCTCCAGAAGCTCGTCATACCGGGTCTCTCCTTCTCCGATATAAAACAGATCAAAGAAATCCGCCAGAGGCTCCGGATTATACGTACATGGTCCGCCCCCGATCACAATGGGATGCTCCCAGGTACGCTCCCGGGCCATAAGAGGTATCTGGCTCAGATCCAGGATCTGAAGGATATTCGTATAACACATCTCATATTGTATGGTGATTCCGAGAAAATCAAAATCCTTTACCGGATCCTGAGATTCCAGCGCAAATAACGGAATATGCTTCTCCCTTAGCACACGGTCCAGATCGGTCCATGGGGAATACACCCGTTCACACCAGGTATCCTCCCTGCGGTTAAACATATCATAGAGAATCTGGATCCCCAGATGGGACATGCCGATCTCGTACACATCCGGAAAACACATACAGAACCGGATATCCACCCGATTTTTATCTTTCATCACCGAATTGACCTCATTTCCGATATATCGGACGGATTTATCTATGCTCAGTAAGGTGATATCATCCAATGCAAGCTTTTTCATACTGTTCCTTTCTGCCGGACAGCAATCGGTCCGGGGATTCTTTCCATTCGTCTATTATATAGGAACCGTTCCTTTTTCGCAAGGGCTGCGCACAGGAACTGCTTCCGTTACTTTCATTATAGACCGGAAGGAGAAAATACCGCAAGGGTGCTGTTTTGTTTCAGTGTCTCCAGTACCGCTTCCAGGTCTGTATCCTCCTGTATCACTTCTTTAATCTTTCCGCTGTCATAGCGCCCGATGGTCCGGTCATCCTTTGCCATAAAGCAGAAGCCGGCAAAAAGCAGAAGGCTGATCATAAGGCGCAGCGCAAAATGTCCCCTGTCTTCCCCGGGGTCCTCATACCTCTGGTGCAGGCTGCGGGAACGGGAATATCCCGTATAACCGTTGATCCTTCGGCTGTTCTGCCCGGATATTGCCCTCATCTCTTCCGCTTCCGGAAACAGTTTTTTTTCAGGTTTCCCCACAACAGATTCCTCCTTTTCCTGTTTCTCCATACATGCAAAAAGAGTTTACATAAGTATATTATGTAAACTCTTTTATCCGATAGCTCTTTTTGGATTGTTCTGCTATTCCATTTTATGTGAAAGCAAAAGGAATCAGAACCGCATGTTATTCCTCATCCAGTACAAATGCTCCGTCGACCACCTTCAGTGTCAGATACGGACGCTCCCAGTCGTTCACATCGTTGAAGGTTACGGTTCCGGTAACACCATCATAATTTACATCCTTCAGCGCATCCTTCAGCGTTTCTCTCGTAACCTCACCGCCGTTGGCATCCATGGCTGCTTTGGCTGCTTCTGCGATCACGTACATCTGGTCATAAGCAAGTGCAGCAAAGCCGTCCGGCTTTTCTCCATATGCTTCCTCATACTTCTGAACAAGTGCCTGAACCTTTTCATCCGGGTTTGTTGCCACATAAACGCCGACACAGAGCATTCCTTCGGAAGCAGAGCCTGCGATTTCAATGGTCTTGGAGTTATAAGGTCCGGTGCCTCCTACAAGCAGAGCATCAATACCGAGCTGCTTGATCTGTTTTACAAGAAGACCGGAGTCGGTCGTTGTTCCGCAGAGTGCAATTGCCTCCGGGTTCAGATCCTTCACCTTGGTTAAGATTGCTGTATAATCCTGGTCGGTTGTGAGATAGGTAATGCTTTCCAGAATATTAAGGCCCTTCTCTTCCCCGTAGGATACCAGATTTTCGTTCAGATTAATACCGTAATCGTTATCCGGATAAAGAACTACCACATTTGTCTTTTCCTTTGAAAGAATAACGTCTGCGATCTGCGGACCTACTGCGGTATCCTGTACAGACATACGGAAGAAATATTCACTGGAGCCCGTAAGGTTCGGAGAGCTGGAGCTTACAACCAGGTCCGGAAGTCCTGCGTCATCGATGATCGGCACCATGGCAAGTGTACAGGAAGAAAGGCAGGAACCTCCGATTGCAAGAATGCTGTCATCATCTGCAAATTTCTGTGCACCTGATGCTGCCTTCTGGGCATCTCCCTGATCATCATAGGTTTCCAGCTCGAGCATTGCGCCGTTTACACCTCCGGACGCATTGATTTCGTTCATTGCCAGCTCATAGCCCTGCATCTGGCTTGTGCCGTAAATACCGTTGTCTCCGGAAATCGGGGCCACCAGACCGATCTGAAATTCTTTGATTGCCGTTTTTCCTTGATATTCCGGGCTTTTTTGCCCTTTCGGGTCTCGGTTGTCCTATTCCTTAACCATAAAAATAGGTGCTTTTTTAATCAGAAACCCTCTGATGTAGCGCATCATTTACCACATCAAAAAGCTCCTCTGGTTTATTGTACTTCACTTTTGCATAGATGTCCATAGTTGTTTTGCTGTTTTCATGTCCTGCAAGGTACTGAACCGTCTTAGGGTCCACCCCTGCATAGAGAAGATTGGTAATGTAAGTGTGCCGTAGCTGATGTGGGGTCACATCAAAATCTATCGTATATCTGATTTTTGGTTGATTCTTCTGTGTCATGCCCAGCGTTGGAGTAACCGTATATTTGATACTCTCCCCATTTACATACTTATAGTAGTTCCGGGCCTTAGTGGAACGGACAACTACATACTGCCATACCCTCTGAAACTGTGAATATGCA